>JAZSQO010000189.1:0-29460 GCA_045538015.1 Acutalibacteraceae bacterium
GGCTTGCCTCACTCGTCGTAAAAAGCGACAACGGAAAATTTGTTATCACCGAATGGTATTGGCCATTCAAAGGCTCTCCCGATGAAAAGTACCGAAACAACTTTTCTGTTGAGGATAACCTTGATTATTGGGAGAATGAATCGAAATATTCAGATTTATTAGCTCAACTTGATATTGAGTTTTTCGGAGCATGATAATGTATCCGGTATATGGCTAAGGCCGCAAATAACCATTCAATGTAAAACAGCACGCAGGAAGTGATAACCCTGCGTGCTGTTTTTGTGTCCGTAACTTACTTTATCTCATCAATGGAGTCCATAATCCTTGCGTCCAGTTTCGAGGAAACCGACACAGCCGATTCCTTTACCATGCTTTCAATTGCCTTTGCGGATTAATCGGCTGACGGGTATGCTTTTGGTGCGGATGAGAGGACGCTCGTGGGTGCCCATCCATATGCGCCATATCTCCACCTCGTCGGTGTGGCGCAGATTCTCCTTTATGTACTCAATGATCCGCTGCGCCCGTCCCTCAGTATAGTAATTCCATTCGAGATATACGGCGTACTCTTTCTCGGTGTACATACTGTCACAGCCCTCGGCGGACAGCAGAGCGAAATCATCGTCCAGAGCGCCGTCGTCAATCTCTCCGGTGTCGATGTTGAACACGACCTCGCGGTCGGACACCAGTATCACTCCCGGCTTGTCGCGGTCAAAGTCCGGCGCAAGCAGACAGTCGTGAATGTTGGTTTTGCCGAGGGCGATGGCTTCGTTGACCGAAACCATACGCTCGTGGGGATTGGGCACTACAGGCAGAGGATAGTCGGACGCGATGTATGTAAGAACACTCATGTTTTATCTCCCGAATTTCAGAAAATCCCTTTGTTGTACTTTATCATCGCCCAAAAACTTATGGCAAGTCCCACTACAAGCGCGGCGATCACGATAACAGAACCTATTGCAATAAGAATATCTTTCTGAGTCTTCTCCGCGGCAAAATTCAGACATCCGAAAACAGCGATTCCGGCACCCATAATAACAGTGCCCAAGCCGACAGCTTTTCCGAAGGGAATACGATCGGCTTCTGTTACTCGTTGTCTGTGATACCAATGTATCGAGGCAATGTTGCCTTTCATATTGGAAATACCAAGGCCGATGATGAGCAGCCCCAGCAGCAAAGGAATAACAGCGTTCATAGCAATACCTCCGGTCAGAATTATCTGCTTTTATTATACCACGGCACATACAGAATCGCAACCGCGCCAAACGGGAAAGGCTCCCTGCTTTCAGCCAGACAGGGAGCCTTTCCGGATGGGTATTATTCAAAGACAAGCTCAATGGAATCCTCGGTGTAATAGGTAGGAGCAAAGGAGTCGCCGTAGGTCACAAGGGTCATGCGCAGAACCTCCGGCTGGGTATATAGCGTAGTCGCCTCAAATTCGTAGAGGTTCAGATAGCGGCCGTCCTCGAGCTGTACGGGATCGTTGATGGAGCCGCCGGCGTTTCCGGTCCACGATTCCATGCCGGGAATCTCAAGCTCAATTCCCCACATGGGGCCGAAGCCCTTGCCGCCGTCCTTGGGTGCTTCGGGAGTGATATACTCCACATCTATCTTGACAGATGTCGCGGTGCATACAGCCTTGCGGATCTTTATCTCGTAGCCGTCAAAGACAAACTCGGCGGGGCCGTTGTAGACCCGGACGGTGGAGTCCAGCATATCCCGCTCAAGGGTCAGATTCAGCGAGACGTTATCGACTACCTCAAATTCTCCCATTGCCACAAGCCTCTCCGCCTCGCTCATGTCAGAAAAGGGCACGCCGCAGACTATATCCATGGAGTTGACGGGAATATATCCCTCGGAGCGCAGCCGCTCGGCTTCCGCCTGCACGCTCTCCACCGAGCTTTCGTCTGCAACGACGGCAAAGGGAGCCAGCGCGCGCAGAACAACAAACTCCATGCGGCATTCGTTGGTGCCGTTTTCGGGCAGCTCACCCAGCATCATACACTCGGTGGTGCCTCTTTCGAGAATGAAATCAGAGTAGTTTGTGGTGGTGCGCTGGTGGGCGCGCTCATCGCCGAAATATACTCCGCTGCAAATAACGTAGAGATCGTCTCTGTCGTTGATGTTCTCGATGCTCCAGTCAAGAGCAAAGGTTCCGCCGATGTCGTCATAAACGGCTTCGTTTACGATGAAATCAACATTCTTTCCCTCGTATCTGACATCCACGGTCTGAATGCCCTCGGCAATATTTTCGTTTGTCTCTTTGCCGTTGGAAAAGAGGCTGATAATACCCGCACCCGCGGCAGCCACCACAGTGCCGGACACCATGAGGCACACGATCACGATCATGGCGACAATATAGGCTTTTGAAGGTCTTTTCTTCATTTTGTTTTCTCCTCTCTCGATGCTGATTATCCGCCGCGCCAGCCACGGATCCTCCACGATGCCGGAGAGACGATGGTCGATTGCGTTCTGAAAGTATTTTCTCTGCTGGTGCTCATTCATTGGTTTCACTCCCTTTCAAAATTTCACGCAGCTTCTCCCGGGCTCTTTTCAGCCGTCCGGAAACGGACGACTGGGATATGCCCAGCGCTTCCGCGATTTCGACCGTGTTCATTTCCTGATAGTAGTAAAGCAGTATGACCTCCCTGAGTCTGGGCGGCAGGGTCATCACCGCCGTCACCAGTCCCTCCTCCCGGGGTTCAAAGGGCACCGACGCTTCGGGGAGCATATCCGGGGTTATCCCACGCTCCACGAAGCGGAACCACCCGGAACGGTTAAAATCGCCGCAGGTGCGCATGGCGATTTTCATTATCCAGGTTTTTTCGCTGCATTCCCCGCGGAAGCTGTCCATGCTTCGATACACCTTGATGAATGTCTCCTGCACGGCATCCTCTGCCAGCGTTCGGTCACGCAGGTGGAGGTAACACATCCGCAAAAGCGTCTGCTGATACCGGCTGACCAGCCGTTCAAACTCACGCTCGCGCTCCTGAGCGCCGTCCGGGCCCTTGACAGAGCTCATATGTGTCACTCACCTCCTTGCACTTACATAGACGATCCATCGGGCAAAAATATCGTATCGCCGGAAGATTTTTCTTTCAGAACGCGCTTTTCCGCTCTTTACGCAGAATTGCGGACAGCGGCAAGAAGGCTCACCGCTGCCCGCAGATCGGGTCAATCTGTCTTGATTTTCCTGACTTCCATCCAGTAATGAGGCTCGTTCAGATCCAGACTTACCTCGGTGATGCCGGCCGAAAGGTCAAAGCCGAAGTTCTGGCGGATTATTTCAATTTCGCCGTATTCGGAAACAGAGGCCCTCTGTTCGGTGAATATGATATTGGAGCCGAGCTGTGTCGCCATGTCATAGCCGTTGCGCTCGGTGTCCTTTCCGACAAAGTCAATGCTGGCTTCCTTTACGGTCACAGCATCGATTTTTACACTTGAGCCCGCGGGAATGACAATATCAAATTCAAGGTAAATTACCCGGGAGTGGGAGCTTGCTTCGGCGATCATCGTGTCAAGCATACCGTCGTCATAGCGCTGCACCAGATCACCGAGAGGGCCGCTGGTAACTATGAGCTCCGAGGTCAGCTCAAGGAGCGTCTGCGCGTCGTTTCTGTCATCGAGATCCCATTCTTCAAAAACAAGTTCCCTGAGAATATCTCCGAGGGTGGTTTCCCGGCGGGTAACGGTGCAGCCGAGATCGTCAAGCTCCTCTCCCTCATCGCAGCCGCCGTCCTTGTAGCCTTGAATGGTATAGCTGTCTATATCCTCGCCGACAAATATCACATAGGCATTACCCGGTTCTCTGCGTTCGGGAGAGGCATTGGGACGGTATTCGATAGCCCCGCTCTGACGGGCGCAGTAGCCGTCCTCGGAATTATAAGTTCCGCCGGTTATGCCGTAGGTCAGCACGGTTGTTTCATCGGGATCAATGCAGAATTCCATGTTCAGAGTGGGATTCGCGGCTTCGGGGTCAGAGGTGTATTCGTAGTCGCTCATTTTGTACACAGTCACGGGCTGGTCGAGTATTGGAGGCTCGTCAAACGCCGACGCTATATATTCTCCGCTGCCCAGAAGCCGCTCGTAGCTGTCAAAAGAATCACATGGCGCGAGATTCAGACTTACCGCATGGTCATTATCCGGCGCGCCCCACACACCCGTGAAACCGCCGCTGTACTGGCCGTAGTTGAGTTCGGGATCAACCTTGATCCCATCAACAGAAACCGTCGGATAGTATTCCTTTTCCCTGAGCGTTCCCACGAAGGGGTAGATCGCTGTCGCGGAAATATCTTCGCCGCTGTTGTTTGTGAGAGTATAGCTGTCGGTGACGATAGCCTCGTCATCATATTGAATATACGGCTTCATTTCTCCTTTGGAGTCCTCATAGAACTCTTCCCGGGGCAAGTAGGGAGAAAAATCAAAATCAATATCGCGCCGCGCTGTGATGCCGCTGTTTTCTTCGCTGAGGGTCAGCGGAAGGACAGGGCCGTCGTAGGACATATAGGTAAGTCCACTGCCGCTGTTTCCGCCGCCACCGGCACGACCGCCTATCATGGCAAGGGCAAAAAGCCCTGCTCCGACCACCAGCACAAGGCAGGCCGCGGCGGATAATCCCTTGACCCAGCCGGGAATTCTTTTCTTTTTGTTGTGCTTTGCAGCATGGACATACTCGTCCTTTGCATTCCCGATAGCGTCCAGTAAGTCGTTTGCTCTCACAGTACCCCCTCCTTTTCAAGTGATGCCCTGAGCTTGTTTCTTGTTCTGAAAAGCATGGAGGTGACCTTGCTTTGAGAAAAGCCGAACTGCTTTGCAATGGAATCAATTGGATCCATATACCAGTAACGGCACAGAAAAACACTTCGTTCGGTTTCCGGCAGGTCGGCGAGGAAAGCGTTGACGAAGCGAGACAGCTCTTTTGCCTCGACTGTTTCTGTCACATCTTCGCCGCCTGACACGCAATGCTCCAGCTCCTCAAGAACCATTGCCGTCTGACCGGCTCCGCGCTTGGCGGCGGTTCGGGCGCGCCACTTGTCGATGGACAGACGACGGGTTATCTTGCCGAGGAATGTGGCCAGAATCGACGGACGATGGGGCGGCATGGAATTCCACGCGTCGCTGTAGGTATCGTTGACGCTTTCCTCCGCGTCTTCGTGAACCGCGAGCACATTCATGGCGATAGCGTGCAGATAGCTTCCGTATTTGTCAGCTGTTTCCCGAATCGCTGATTCATCGCGATCCCAGTACAGTTCGACTATCCTATTGTCATCCATTGCGGCACCTCCTGTGGTCTTGTCAGATATCTCTGCACCTGTATACTCGTAAAACCGTCCTCGATATTGCATTCGCGCGAAAAATTCCCAAAATTATTATAACACAAGGACGTTCCCGGGAAGGCACGGCTTTCAGCCACATCGTGTTTCGCGATCACCCCTTGGGCACCGGCTCCATAAGACCGAAGCAGCCTTCGCCCTGACGGAAGAAGGAAATAGTAATGTGCCTTGGATCATCTCCGGGGCTGTAGCGTTGTATCTGCACCCCGATGCCGTGGCTGGGTGCGTTGTAGACGATATACATGGAGCCGTCAGGGTCATAGTCGTCGGCAAAGTAGGTGAAGCCGTATTGGCGGAGCAGGTCAACATACTCCTGCAGATATCCTGGCTGAATATTGCTGAAGGACAGCTCAAGAATACCGGTCTTTGCGGTATAATCCGCAAGCACCTGATGATATACTGTGCCTTCAATATAATGCGCTGATGACACACATTCGCCGCCGGTGAACTCCGGCGTGTCGCCGAGCAGGTAGGCCACCTCCGAGTTGCTCCATATCGTCCGGGAACTGACACCTATCGGGAAAATACTGGTGGAGTCTGCCTCATTGCTGCCGAAGTCATTGTAGTATGTCTCGTGGTATTCACGACCCTGGGGGAGCTCGTCCGTGTACACTGTTTCCATCAGCGGCATATACACTGCCGTATACGCCTGCTCCCGGCTTATCTCACTGCCGTTTTCATATACGACGCGGTACACTCCAATGGTTCGGCCGGTCTGTCCGCTCTGATTTACCGTATCGACGGCCGGAGGCATATAAATAGTACCGTAGGGAACGGTCTCATTCTCAGAGAAGCCGAACTCCGCCCGTATTCCGTCGTCCGTGCCGTGTATCTCCGCGGTGAGCATGGTGTCCGAGCAGGTCATCCGGATGATCACCGGGTGTGCCCTGCTGTTGACAAAGCCCAGATCGTTTATTCCCCACGCGACAGCAGCGTCGTTTCCGTAGCTTTGTGTCCCGTCGGATTTGGTAGTGTAATTAACGGTGTACAGATGCGGGTGCTGCTCGGTTATCTCCAGCCCGCACATGAACGCGGCGTTGAACAGGGTGGTGGCAGTCTGGGATATACCCGCGCCGTAATCCTCATCAGTACCTTCAAAGGCATAGCCGGTAGCGTGGACGAAGCCGCGTTCTTCAGTGCGTTCACCTACAATGCCGTTGAAGGAAAATTCCTCTCCCGGCTGAAGCACCGTGCCGTCTATATACTGGGCGGAAATTCTGATGTTGTTATACCGTCCCACGTTTGCCGCGTTGAAATAAGTGGAATACCCTGCCAGTCGGTCGGGGTACTCCTCCGGCGCGAGGATATCCGTGCCGCTGATATCACCGCCGGACACAGCCGGGTCGATATCCGCGCCGGGCACAGCGGATCGCGCACCGGTAAAGGTGATGATAAACGCGGCCAGAATAACGATCATCGCGGTGATCGCCGCCCAGACGAGGGTTTTGGGATTGTTTTTTATCATGGTTATCCTTTCCTTTGTTGATCGGCCCGCGGAGCTCATGGTGGTGGATGTGAGCACCAGATCGGAGGGCGTCACACCCACGATTACCATGTCAACCAGCGTGCGTCCGTAGTCGATGCGGTATTGGCTGCCCACAGCTTTGATGACCGCGCTGTCGCAGGCGAGCTCGCTGTCCTGACGGGAAAGATAAGCCGCCAGCCATACCAGCGGATTGAACCAGTACACCGCGCAGCATATAGCTCTGACAGCTGCCCAGATGTGGTCAAGATGGCGCCAGTGCATCAGCTCATGGGTAATTACATATCCCGCGCGCCGCTGGTTATCCGCGGCGTACGGAGTGAGATATATCGCCGGGCGGAGCAGTCCGAAGACGCAGGGCGAGGTGATATGATCTGTCTCGTACACGGGCAGGGGCGCGCGTATGGCCTTCAGCGGTCTGCGGGTCGATCTGAGCAGACGGCTGAAATGAATGTTTGCCGACAGCGTATAGGCGAGCACTGCCGCCATGCCCGCCAGCCAGACAACAAGCGCGATGGCGCTTGCTGAGGGAGAAGCCTTGGACGCGCTCGTGTTACTTGTATTTGTCTCCGTGTCCGTTGGCGCATCCTGAACGATATCAGAGCTATTGCTGTCCGTTTCCGTTTCGTTGAAAATCGTTCCCGGCGCTTCGGCAGGCGGGGTGTTATGCGCTTCTGTCAGCGTGACGCTTTCAGGCTTATCAAACAGATTCATCACGCTTGCGCGGCTGTCGAAAAAGCTGACCGGCACCAGCAGCCGCAGGGCAGCTACCGCCCACAGCGCGTAGATAATTGTCGGGGACAGCTTGCCGCGCAGAAGAAAGCGCAGAGCGATAATGATAAGTATGAGCAGCGAAGAGGTTATGACGATTTCGGGCATGATCGATCACCTCCTGTTTATCTGGATTTCTGATTCTTTTGATGTCATCCCTTGGGTATAGGCTCGCCAAAGCCGTAGCAGCCATCCGACTGTTCAAAGATTATCATAACGAACTCAAACAGCTCGTCCTCCTCACGCAACTGGGAGCCGTCCATCTGTATGCCGATGCCGTACTGCCCGGCGTTGTAGAGAACGCAGGCTTTGCCGGGGTCCTCCGGGTCGTTGCTGAAAAAATTGGTAAAGCCTGAGGCTTTGAGGGTGTTGATATAATCCACGCGTTCGCTATGGGTGGTTTCAAACATAAGGACAAGCATATTGCGCTGAGCAAGATAGCCGCAGATGTTGTAGCGTCCTTCCTCGGTCACATATTCACCCTCCACGGCGTGCAGAGCGTATGTCAGCCGGGCGGTATCATAAACAGGAACATCGCCAAGCAGATATTCAAGCTCCGGACGGCTCCACAGCTCGCTGACGGTCATGCCGTCGTAGGGATTGACGCTGTTCGGATCGGGCTCAAAGACCGGAGGCTCCATGTTCCCCGCGATCAGCAGCTCTGCCGCTGAGTTAGGATATTCCGTGTAATATTCGTAGCCCTCCGGCAGATAGGAGGTGTAAATTATCCAGCTGAACGGATCGTAGGTCACAAACTCCTCCTCTTCGCGCCTGATCTCCTCGCCGTCAACGGTGACAACCCGATGAACCGCTATGGTTCTTCCCAGCTGGCCGCTGATATCGTGGCCATCCTCCTCCGGCGGGTAAAAAATGACATTGGAGTCCTCGGTTTCCAGCTCTGAAAACTCAAGGGACACCACCTTGCCCGGGGTCGTGCAGGTTCCGAGTATGCGAACGGTGAGCATACATTTTCCCCATTCCGCGTCTATCATTACCGGATAGCCGGAATTGTTGGTGAATGTCAGATCCTCGCCTCCGTATACCACAAAAGCATCGTTTCCGAAGCTCTGCTGGTCGGAGTGAGGCTCGAGGCAGTAGGTGACCACGAAGGGGTGGTTGTGGTGCTCCACTATCTGCAGGTCAGCCATTATGGCCGCGTTGTAAAGGGTGCTTGCCACCTGGGGAACGCCCACACCGCATTCCTCGGCTTCAATCTCGCTGCTGTGCGATTTTGCCTTCACAAAGCCGCGCTCCTCCGAGCGCTCGCCCACCGTCCGGTTGAAGGAAAAGCTCTCGCCCGGCTGGACGACGGTCTCATCCAGAAGCGACGCTGCAAGCTCGATATTCATAGCGCGCTCCAGATTCCAGGAATCGTACTGGGTGTAGTATTCAGAGAGCACATCGGGGAAGGCGTCCTCGGTTTGGGCCGCGTCAGAAGATGAGGGCGGATCGCCTTCCGATGGGGTTCCGCCTGTAAATGTGCAGCCTACGGCCACAGCGAGCACCAGCACGGCGGTAATAACCGCCCAGAGAACATTCTGGGGAATCTTCTTGATCATTGATATCCTTTCTTTTACCGACTTAGCGCCGGAGGTCATGGTTGTTGAGGTGAGGATCGTGTCGGACAGCCGGAATCCGGTGCTTATCATATCCACCAGCGTGCGTCCGTAGCTCAGGCGGTGCTCCTCGCCAAGCTCGCGGATGACCGCGCTGTCGCAGGCAAGCTCGCCGTCCTGCCGGGAAAAGTGCGCGGCAACCCATACCAGAGGGTTAAACCAATACACCGCGCAGCACAGCGCCCGCGCCACTGCCCAGATGTGGTCAAGATGGCGATAGTGCATCAGCTCGTGGGCAATGATATATCCTCTGCGCCGGATGTCGCACGCCGCGAATTCGTTGAGATAAACGCAGGGACGGGCTATGCCGAACAGACACGGAGAAGAAACGGCGTCAGTCACATAAACCGGCAGAGGCGCGTCAGGGCCGGAGAGCAAGCGGCGGGTATCCCGGAGCAAGCGCGAAAAGCGGAGATTGCTGACCATCGTATACACCAGCACCGCGGCCGCGCCGACTGCCCAGATAGCGGGCAGAAGAGCGGAGGCGGAATTATCCGGCGTTTTGTCGGCAATATCAGCCTCGAGCGGAGGGCTTTCAGCCGGAGGCGCTGTACTTAAGTCCCCGGTTCCCTGCGCCGGCGGAGCGTTCGGGATGACCGGCCCGGCAGTCTCGGCATGGTCATGCTGAGATATAGTCGGAGTTTCCGATTGGGAAAGGACGACGTTCTCCTGCCGCACAAACAGATTCATCACGCTCATCCGGCTGTCTAAAAAGCTGACAGGCACCAGCAGCCGCAGGGCAACTATCGCCCACAGAGCATAGATAACAGTCGGAGACAGCTTGCCGCGCAGAAGAAAGCGCAGGGCGAGCACGATCAGAATCAATATTGATGATGTGATTATGATTTCAAGCATTTTTTCACTCCTTTGCTAAAGTGAATCTTCCGACTTCCTTTTTGCTTGTTTACGACGCAAACCAAACCTCTTCAATCCGGTCGCAGCGCTCCGCAAGTCCGTCCGGCACAAAGTACCATTGCTCATCGCTCTTGAAGATCAGCTGAATATAGCCTGCGTCGGCGTAAACCGTCATCATGCAATCGGGCGGAGAATAGGGCGCGATGCTGCTGAGTTTAACTGTGCCGCTCTGTTCGAGCACAGCCGCATCCGGCTTTTCCACCGCTGTCCAGCTGCCTGCGTCAGAGAACAGTTCCCATAAGCCGCGGAACATTTTCCCTCCGTAAGCAATAGAATACGGTTCTTCAAACGCACGATATTCAATGACTATGTCAGAGCAGAAGAGGTTGTCAAAATATCCGTTGCCCGTGACAAAGGTTCGGTTTTCTGCGATATGTTCCCGTGTAAAATAATGCATGAGTGAAAAAAGAGCAGCGTTGTTCGTCAGTTCCAGCTCGATGTATTCATCCTTGTCCACGGGTATGGTCATCCATGCCGCGTACTGCGAGACACTTATTTGCATGGACACCTCGTATGTTACATGAGTTCTGTCGGGCTGTGAAAAGCCGCAGTATTCGTAGACATGGTTGTCCTCCGGCAGCGCGGAGCTGTCAAAGCGCGGGAGTTCGGATATGCTTTGTATCGGCAGCTGGGTAAGTACCTCGTCGATTTTCTCCTGTGTATCCAGAATAATATATGAGTCGAGGTAGTCCATGCGGCAGGAACCGGAGTTTATCAGGTCGAGAATTGCCTGCTGTTCATCTATAAGCCCCTCATCGCCGGTGTAATATCTGGCTTGCAGGTACTTCAGGCGGTGCAGCATTGTATCTATCGCACCGTCGGGCAGGCGATATCCGCCGCAGTAACCTTCATAGAAATAATCGTTTGCGTAATGGAAGGGCGCGTTTTCGTTTGTGAACAGCAGATCGCCGGAATTCTCAACGCCAAACGCGTCATACTTCCACAGGGCATAGCCGTTGGTCGTCAGCAGAAAATGTTCCTTCTCGTCCAGAACGATATATGCCGCAAGTCTGGAATCCGCGGGAATGCCGTTAAGCCCCACATCCTGCCACTCATCTGTGTGCATCGCACTGATAAGAAACATCCCGTCTGTCGGATTCTCCATAGTGAAAATATCATAAGGAATATCAGAAGACGACGGCTCTGTGTCATAGAGCATAACTCTCGTTACCTTTGGTTCATTAACAAGCTCTATATTCTCCTGCCTGGGCTGGTGCCGATCATATATCGCAAGCAGCTGCTCTACCAGTTCTTCCCGTTCTCCCTCAGGCATACGGTAGAAGCCGTACTTTCCGGCCTGATAATCCCCGGCGAAGATATTATCCGCATCGATGGTGACGGAATCCGCCGAAGAACCCGCGCCGGAAGAGCTGCACCACACAAGGTAACCATCATTTGTTACGGTGTAGTGCTCGTATGAATTTACTCTTATGTATGCATTCACCCATGAGTTGGATGGGATTTCTTCGGGCTCGACCTCGGTCATGTGGCTCAGATCAAGTGCCGACATGATGATATCCCTATCCTTGAGCGTCCATGCTTCCTTCATTATTCCGGGAAGTCTGTCTTCCGGATCCGAACTGAAATAGACATCGTAGGAGACAGTTGAAGGCAGTTCGTCAGGCGCGATATTATAGACATAGCTCTGCTCATTTCCGGTAATGGTGTCGGAGCATGACACCGTCTCCCACGCTGGAGTTTTATTTTCTCGCTCCGCAGCACCCGTAAAGGTCACCACGAATGCAACAATAATCACCACGCACACGATCATCGCCGACCAGAGCAGTGTTTTGGGATTACGGCATATGGTGGATATGCGCTCCTTGATGGACTTTGCTCCGGAGTTCATAGACGTGACGGTCAGAGTGATGTTTGCGGGAGTGTAGCGCACGCCCATCACGTCCACCAGCGTGCGACCGTAGTCCAGACGACGCTCCTCGCCGATAGCTTTGACCACTGCGCTGTCGCAGGCAAGCTCGCTGTCCTGACGGGAAAGTGACGCGGCTAACCACACAAGTGGATTGAACCAATAGATCGACACGCACAGCACACGGACTAACGCCCAGATGTGGTCTCGATGGGCGTAGTGGGTATATTCATGATTTATAATGAATTCGGCCCGCTGGCGGTCGCCGGCGGCAAATTCGTTGAGATATATCCCGGGGCGGAACACACCGAACAAACATGGGGTGCTGATGCCCTCGGCGATGTAGATAGGCATGGATGTGTTCTCGTACAGCAGTTTGCGGCTGTTCTTCAGGCGCAGCCAGAAGGTCAGGTTGCTGAATAGAGCGTAGCCCAGAACCGCAGCCGCGCCGGTCAGCCACACAGCGAGAAGAATGTCTTTTGCTGATAGGGCATCGTTTTTGCTTGTGATGTTATCAGCGGGTGTCTGAACGATATTTTCGGACTGCACATTCTGAATGACCTCATTCTCCGTGTAGGGCAATTCTCCGGTTTGTCCGTTTGCGCCAACATGGAAATCGTCTGCGTCCAACATATACTCCGAAGCGCTTTGAAGGGTCTGAGCTGTTTCAGCCTTTTCCTGCCGCTCAAACAGATTCATCACGCTCATCCGGCTGTCGAAAAAGCTGACCGGCACCAGCAGCCGCAGGGCAACTATCGCCCACAGAGCGTAGATAACAGTCGGAGACAGCTTGCCGCGCAGAAGAAATCGCAGCGCGAGCACGATCAGAATCAATATTGATGATGTGATTATGATTTCAGTCATATTCTCACTCCCTTATCCGCAAAAGCCAAATAGGTTTATTCGTTCTCCTCTGCCTGCTTCAGCAGCTCGTACAGCTCGTCTATCTCCTTTTTGCTCATGGAGCGGCTGTTGACAAACTGGGCCACCAGTGAAGTGACACTGCCGCCGAACATCCGATCTACCAGCGAACGGGTTTCGTGTTCGGCAACCTCGTCGCGGGTCACGGCAGGATATATCAGCTTGGCCTTGCCGCCGTCCTCGTACCGCAGAAGGCCTTTGGACTCCATGCGGGCAACCATGGTGGTGACGGTGCTCTTTGCCCAGCCCACCTGCTCGTTCATCGCCTTGACTATCTGCATGAGCGTCTTGGGAGAATCCTCCCAGAGATACTCCATGATTTTCCATTCGCTTGCGAAAATCTGCTTGTCCATGATCATTCTCCTCTCGGACTATCGTGATAGTCCTAACATATCACATTGGACTATTGCTGTCAACCATTTTCTTGTAAATGATTTTTGAACATCTGAGCTGTTGTGTGACGCAACTGTCGACCGAAAGCGCCTCGGAATATCTGCTGTCCATCGCGTCGCCCGAGAGCCTGAGAGCACTGTCCGTCACCACGGGCGCGATAGACGCGGACAAGCTTACCGAGTATACTGAGCTTGAATGCCTTGATTTATCGCTGAGCGAAGGTATCGATTTTATCAGGCTGAAAAGGCTGAATAGGCTCTGGAATTTCTCCTTTTCGCAGTACAGCGAAGACTCGAAGATGTCTTCCGGAGAAGCATAATTGAGCCGTTTTCTCAGCCGAGAGTCAAGCTCATCGGCAAAGAACAGAATATCTTCTGCGCTGTATTGCCCGATCGATGTTCCCTTTGGAACAAACTCTCTGAACAGCCCATTGTGTCGTTCGTTCTGAAGCCTCTCCCACGAAAAATATGGGTGAACATAATAAACGGTGGTCCCATATGATTCGATCTCAGAAAACGAATCATATGGAACCACCGTTGTCAACCGTAATGGTTTTGAACACCTCAGAAAACAAATGGATAGACAGTTCATCCCCACATGCGTGGGGCATACACTATTTCGGAAAGTGAAAACTATTCCTTTTCCGGTTCATCCCCACATGCGTGGGGCATACGCCGAGGGCAAGACCATTATTTCGGCTGACGACGGTTCATCCCCACATGCGTGGGGCATACGGGATATTTCTTTGTGAGCTTTTCAATCATCACGGTTCATCCCCACATGCGTGGGGCATACCTCAACGATGCGGGGCATATGCTCCGGGTCGATCGGTTCATCCCCACATGCGTGGGGCATACTTTGAAATATTCTCCAACTGATTCTTGAATTGCGGTTCATCCCCACATGCGTGGGGCATACGATGTACAATGCGCTCTGGCTATATAAATATTACCGGTTCATCCCCACATGCGTGGGGCATACCCAAACCTTTATACAGTGTAAAATGAGCAACTATTGACAGAGCGTCCTGCTCGATAATGGCTTTGTCAATGTAGATATACGACAGACTGTCGCGCAGCCTCGGCAATGAATGCAGATCTTCCGGCATGATCATATCCTCGCTATCATCAGCATTCCGAGCCCGTAGGATTTCCCCGGGCCTATGCCGCCGCAGTATACCTGCCAGAAAGCCTCCGGATCGGTTATTTCCAGAATACCATCGAAAGCCACCCCGGAATAGTTGATCTTGTCCGCGCCTTTTCTGCCGCTGATATGCTCCTGCGACAGCTCTCTGACCGACCTGACTATAAATCCGTTTCTACGGGCGTGCCTTTCAAGCCAGTCCATTCTTTCCCGCGGATCACGCAGGAACACTCTTGAGCTGAGCTTTCCTTCCCGACGCACTTTTTTTGTCGGAGACGCAAGCAGGCTGAACCGGAAGCAGCTGCCTGAAACAAAGCGCTCTTTCAGGCCGTCGATACTCATAGGCTCGCTCAGAGGTTCCGTTCCTTTGACCTTTGACCAATCCGGGCATTCGGAGCTGATCACATAAAGCGACGGATGGCCGTTGATGGTAACGAGCCGGTAAAGAATGGAAAGCTCCTTGCGAGGGCTGGTTCCTCCGTTCTCCTCAATAGCAAAGGCTTTCATCAGATTGCGGTGCATATCGTTGCAGTCGGCAAGGCCGCGTCTCACGGACGGATCGCCGATGTCAAGCCTGAGCTGCGAGCGATACATCTTGTATTTCCTCCTTTGCTATAGTAATTCTGTCGACCCGCCTTGCCGAGAACCGTCTGTTTTCGGCGGACAGCAGGTTATCCATATGGCTTATCAGTCCATCGGGGCTCTCTATCTCGGCGACAAATCGATTTGCCCGTTCATCGCGTATCAGGGAAAGCGGCTCACTTCGCAGCGCTTGTTCGTGGCTGCAATATTCCGAGGTTTCCCCGATGAACACCGGGCAGGTCGGCACGCAGCTCTTTCGTCCAAGGAACGGTGCCCACACCGGATGCTTCAGCGCCGCCGAAATTTCATCCAGCAGCCGTTCATCATTCGATGATACTGTCGCAAGAAACGAGGCTCCCTCAAGGTACTGCCGGTGTGATACGATGGTGCTTTTGTCGGCCGCGCGGTACTTTCCGTCGGCTGTACGAAGCCGCGGAGCGCGCACTGTATGGAAATCCACTCCCAGTTTTCCGGGATTATCCGCACGAACCGACACCGACAGTTTTCTGTGCATTTCTTCGATGCGGCTGTCCCCTCTTTCAAGCCCCATACAGCAGGAAATGAGTCCGATCAATCCCGACTTGGTGGGAAAAAGAGAGCTGTCTCTGTCATCCCACTTTGAGTATTCTCCCCAGCTCTGGAGCGGTCCTTCAAGTCTCAGCAGCAAGAGCCGCATACCATTCACCTCCCGGCAGCTTCGGCGCACTTATCGCAGAGCTCGTCCAGCGTCACACATACATTCGCCTTTTCCGGCGCAGCGGCGCAGTCAGGGCAGAACCAGCAGCGTTCGGTTTCGATGCCAAAGGCGCTGTCCAGCTTGTTGATCTCATTGACAACTCTGCCTACGCTCTCAACGACCATGTCGCGGCTCCTCGAGTTTACGGGTTTAGCGAAGGAGTTGGCATAGCTTACGGGGATCTTGGTGTCTTTGATCTCCACGCACATCATGCTGGGAAGGATGTGTCCGGCAAAGGAATTCTGCTTGCCGCTGGGATTGGAGAAAGCCATAACGCGAATGATCGCCGGGAGAAGCTCGCCGATGAGTTTTTCCGCATCCGGGCTGTCTTTGAGATTTTCCCTGAGTATATCGGTGTCGATCGCCGCGTAGTGATAGAAGCAGCAGGCGTTGTAGTCGATATCGCCCATCATGCCGGCGCCAAGATCATCGGAACCTGCAATGAGATCGTCCACCGCGGTGAAGAAATCACTCTCCTGATTGACCGCGTGAGTGGAGATAGCATGAGCGACCTGCATGGACGCCTCCACATTCCGGAAGGCGTCGGATGTCACCATTCGTCCGAACAGAGCGATGTCGAGAGTGATCGGGCGAGTATGCGCATCATCAAAAGCCTTGGCTATGTCTTTGGCTTTGAGCTTCGCAAAAGCCTTGACCGATCCGGCTGCTTCCAGCTGTTTTTCCATCATGTCCGCTACAGCGTCAATGTCGCTCCCGGAATAGAAGATGATCTGATTGGTTATTCCTTTGTCGCTCTCACTGCCTTCCTTATTGGCAATGCCGGTGGCTTTCCTGGCCGCCTCCGCGATAAAATCCTCATCCGCGCCTCTGGCTCTGAGAGTTTCCGCAAGCAGCTCCGGAAGCACTCTGGTGCGGATGCCTGTCGCTCCAAGCAGCTTTTCGTAGAGTTCCGAAGTACGCCATGTGCGCTTGAGGCACTGGCTGGAGACACGGCCGCGCTGCACTCCGCCGAAATAGCAGGTTTTGGGGCTGCCGGTATCATCCCGGTTAAGGTTTACGGGCGGGTAATTTTTTATCATATGAATTTCGTACAGCATATTTTTCCTCCGTCAGTTTATATTATCTTTTGTCGTTTTCAAGCCATGAGTGTATATCTCCATCCATTCCCGCTGCACCCATCGACTATGGTCGTTCCAATGCAGCAGGTCACCGAGCAGCTGTTCAAAGTCAGGATACTGCGCGATTTTCCCGCTGCGCACCTGACGCACGAGCCTTGCCAGCTTGCTGATGAGAAAACCGTCCTCCGGATTATAATCGGTGTCGATCAATGCGCGAAATCGCCCTCCGGCGCTCTCAGTATCGCTTATTTTTCTCAGACATTCCGCAAAGTGCGTCGGTGCGCTCCTGTTCTCCGGTTTCCAGAGACACATCAGGCACAGCACAGCAAAGTACCGTTCATGCTCGTACGAATGCACTTCATATGGCAGCGCCGTTGGCAGCGCCGTGAAAAAGGCCTGCAGCGCAGCCGCGTCCGCGTCCTGAAGCTGTTTGCCCGCTTCTCTTTTCAGCGCGGCCTGCTGTCCGGATGTGAGCCGGTCTATTCCGGCAAGTCGTTTGGTATCTGACAAATTATTCCCTTCCTTTCTTTAATTTTATTAACGCAGCGTCCAGTTTACCCATCGCTCTGGCCTGTTCCTCCAGATCGCGTGCCGTTGTCCCGAAGCGCCCCGCGTATTCGGGCGCTATTGATCGGGCGCAGCTGATCGCTTCACCGGTCAGATGCGCGCGCAGAGAGTCATCCCAGCCGTGCTGTGTTGTATCCGCCTTGGATAATTCTCTCATGTAATCGGCAAAAATATAGCTGTGCATACGAGACAGGTATTCGGCTTCTGCCTCCTCGGCAATGTGGCTTTGTCTTTTTTTGCCGTCGCCCGTCCGAGCGCTTGCGTAATTCACCTTTTGTATCGCTCTGCGGACTTCCGCGGATACACTCTCCACAAAGAAAATATCATTTCTGAGCACATCACTTTTGTCAAAGTCAAAGACGATGGACTCCTGCACGCTCAGTTTATCGGACACCCATCCCTCATACTTTGCGTTATTTGTGGCAAGGCCAAAGAGCTGCATCGTTCTTACTTTTCCCTTTGCGGGAAAGCTTTCCGACTGCCGGATCACCGAAGCCGGAATACTGCTCGAGCTGTTTTTCGACATAATAAGCACTCCTACATCCCTCCACGGCGCTCTTCCGATCCGAGGCTTCAGAGTGTACGGATTTCCGTCCTTGTTTATCGCGAATGACACATGAGGGTCGATCCATTTTCCATTGGGATGGAAGCTTCTTCCCTGCTGATAGTACATTTGTCTGACTCTGTTTTCTCCGTCCGGGATCAGAGTGATCCTTCTCGGCTGCCAGGTCAATCCGGCGAGCACCGACACATCAGCGTACTCCGCTTTCGGGATGACAGGATCGTGATCTCTCCAGGCGGCACTCTGGAAGTCGTAATCCATATTCTGACATTCTCCCACCGATAACATATTAAGCACCAGCTTGTGGAACAGATTGTCGTCTTCCAGCAAAACATAATAGCACGGAGTATCGTTCACCGATGACGGATATCCCTGAGTCATGGAAACCGCAAATATCTGCGCGGCAAGGATGCCCCGGATACATTCAGAAAACTCAAACCATCTGTCTTCTTCCGTTTTGTGGTCGAAGTGAACATGATTGTTTCCTGAGGGAAGATAATGAAAGATATTCGCGAGATACTTTATTTTTCCGTCGTCCAGCTCTGCCTCATACCGAGCCTGCATGAATGGGCGTTCCTTATCGAAGAGGTCAAAGGACACGCCCTCCGAGCGGCAGAGATCTATGTAATCGTTTATCACTCTCATATCGAATGATCCTCGTTCATAGAGATTCTTCCGGTCCTTAAGCCGCTTCAGCCTGTACGCGTCCATCAGAAAAGCAATCAGAAACCGCTGCACCGCATAGGTCTCAAGCGGTGAGTCACAGCTTATCTCGCTCAGCTCATGGGCATGCTCCAGCAGCTCCAGAACACCGCAGCTGAAGCCGGAGCCATCCGGTCTGACTGCCGGGATCCACGCTTCGGTCAGCACATCAAAATGGTACATATCATTCCTCCTTTTTTACAATGGTTCCCAGTTCCGGGTCGTTGAAAATCCTGTATTCGTTCCATCGGGCGATGCCGTTTTCGTCCTCCGGCAGCAGGATATATCCTTTGAGCAAGCCGGTGCCTGCAACCGCGTTATCCGGCGCGGTGCCAAACCGCGTTGTTCGTATGGATACACTCCTCAGCAGCAGCTCTTTCGCCGTTTTCTTATCCGGGCTTTCGGGAAGCCCGCGCAATTTCGCCTCCGGCAGAAGTATGATCCGCGTGCTTTCCTCACCCAAGCGGGTCCTTGCGGCGCATCGCGAGCATTCATCGTCATCACGCCATAATTCCGGCAGGCTATCCGCGATGGTGGGATACTCATAATTCGGCGCAGGTATCAGAACGCCTTCCGCCTTCGCGTGATCCAGCTGCTGGCTGAAATGGTACTCTGCCCACGACCGCAGCGCGCTTTCATCCTTCGGACATTCACTGCTGTATACCGTTTCCACGCAGGAGCGGATATCTTCCGGCGTATTTATGTGCGGCAGCCCGAGCAGCAGTTCTTCTGTCCGGCTCATTATCAGCGGAGCATATATGAACTGTGACTTTTCATAGCCATCCGGGCAGGTAAGCACGATTACTCTTGGATTCTCTTTGCCCGATGGTCTGACAGTATTGTCGAATCTGTGCAAACGGCCGATTCTTTGCAGAACAAGATCAATGGGCGCCATATCGGTGATCATCACATCAAAATCCGCATCGATCGACTGCTCCATTACCTGCGTTGCCACAAGGATTCCGGTTTCAGGCCGTTTCGAGAAATCTTTGCCGTATTTCCCGACGCACTCATCCTCAATCCTTTTTCTTTCCTCTGCCGGAAATCTTGCGTGAAAAAGCATCAGGTCAACTTCGCCGGGATCGATCTGTCCCCGAAGTATCCGGTATACATTCTGAGCCTTTGCCACAGTATTGAGAAGCACGCAAATACATCCGCCGCTTTTGGCCTCTTTTACGGCTATTTCCGCTATCCTTTCGTTATCGCTGAAATACGGTTCCAGAGAGATTTCAAACCTTCTGTGCATATGAACGCTCTTCACCGGATGCTGAGCAACTTTACCGGCATAGTCTACCGAGGTTATCAACGGATACGAATCAAGGAATTCCGTATTTTCAGAGGAAGTTTCTTTACTGAACGCTTTTATCAGTGCTCTTTTTTTCGCGGACGGAAGAGTAGCCGAAAGCATGACGACCGGAATCTCAAGAACCCGACACCACGATATCAGGCGTTCTATTATAGTCTGCATATACACGTCATAGGCATGGATCTCGTCGAGCACCAGAATCTTGCCGGAAAGGCCAAACAAGCGCAAAACGCTGTATTTCGCATTCATCACAGAAAGCATTGCCTGATCTATCGTTCCTACAGCGTACTGTTCAAGAAGTCCCCGTCTGAGCGGCGCCAACCATTGGCTGCTGTTATCTTCGGCTCCCTCTTTCTTTCCGTCCGGTGTGTGATCGTCTATCATCCACGCGGTCGAATGCAGCAGCCTCGACTTTCCCATGTTGTGCGACGAAAACCATTCATTCACCCGTCTGTACATCTGGTTTCCTGTGGCTGATGTAGGCAGCGCTATGTAAAAGCCATCCTTGCCAAGCACATCCGCCTGTCTTGCCGCAAGATAAATCGCTGCTTCTGTTTTCCCCTCTCCCATCGGTGCTTCCACAATGTAGAATGGCGCTGGAGCATCACCAAGCAGCTCTGCTCCGGCTTGTATGCCGCGCAGCTTTTCACGCTTGAACCAAGGCCAGATCTGGCAGAAATCCGTCGACCGAGGCAGCTCCTTACCGCTTACAAGCCCCCGTATTTCCAGCTTCCTTATCGGATCGAAGGCTTCATTCCAGTCTGAAAAATCACTTGCGATCCAGTCCGACAGAATAGTCAGGCCCGTAAATACTGTTGCCAGAACGTCCAACACATCTTCTGCCGCATTCTTCGGAAAGACAGGCCGGAATATATTCCGCATTTCCCTGCTCAGTTCATCCTGCATCTTTTCCCAGCCGGCTTTGCCGCTGCTTGCGGGAATATCCGAAACATTTTCCCCGCTTTTTCCCTGATGATGCAGAACGAGAGCTGCTATCAGACCGTTCCAAAGGTCATCATTTTCACCGATCTGCTCCTTGAATATTCTTCTTAGCACTGCTCCGGTATATTTCTCATGACGAAACTTTATGGTTTTATCCTTCGGCTCATTGTGCAGAAGCCCATTCTCTGTCAGTTCTTCTATCCCGGGCACAGACAGGTCTTTCGCCTGAAACCATGGGTGACATTTGCCTATGTCGTGCAGAGACACAATATAACCGGCAAAGCCGAGCGCAGCATTTTCATCCATATTAAGCCAACTGCTGAGCTTTGGCAGCAGGCTGTGTAAAGACGAATGAACAAGTATCGCTTGAGCGCATCTGCCGGTTTCAATCATGTGATCCGAGAGCGATTGGTAAGGCGAGGTCTTGGCCCATAAACACTTCCACATTGATAACACCTAGTTTTTTTAATTGTTGTAAATTAATTATATAAGTATTCCACTATGATTTCAATACGCCCCCCTGTATTACTGTCCGATAAATGGTACTGTCACACGCTTGTTTTCTCGAAACCACACAATCACACAGACACGAACCGGAGCCAAACTGCACTATAACTGATGCTTATGAATGACAATAAGATTATGGCTGCAATGGCCTTCGGCCATCACTGAAAATCGCTCGGAGATAGCTTTCCCATATTGATCTACCGCGTTGCTCGGCGATTTTCGAGCAGGTTCGAGACGGCTGGGAGTGTGTGAAAAAGCGCCTGCTGCCCAATGGCAGCAAGCGCCTTTTGGCACTCCCGGCGCGACTCGATACTCGTAGATGACCTTCGGCCATCACTGAAAATCGCTCGGAGATGGCTCTCTGCTATTGATTTTTCTTATTGCACGGCGATTTTCGAGCGGGTTCGGTCGGCTGGGAGGGTGTGAAAAAGCGCCTGCTGCCCAATGGCAGCAAGCGCTTTTTGGCACTCCCGGCGCGACTCGATACACGCAGATGACCTATCGGTCATCCTTGAAAATCGCTCGGAGATGGCTCTGTGCTATTGATTTATCTCATTGCACGGCGATTTTCGAGCGGGTTCGGTCGGCCGGGAGGGTGTGAAAAAGCGCCTGCTGCCCAATGGCAGCAAGCGCTTTTTGGCACTCCCGGCGCGACTCGAACTCACTACATTCCGCTTAGGAATTCGGCAAATAGTGTTTCAGGAGGTGCTGCAAAACGCTGAGGCACCTCCTGTTTTTCGCATGGTTATCGCAAAAAGAAGCGATGGGGTTGGTTTATGGTTGTCAGGCAGATACAGTGATTCACGGTGGTGTTTTACGGGTGATAATAGCAAAGTATTAGCAAAACCGAAAGTCTCTGCGTCGCCCCAAGCGCATACCATTATAGAATTTCTGCCCCACTCTTAGCATTTCTTTTCAGCCTTCATTCTCCGGACATCTTCCAGTACTTTCGATGCGCCCGAAATGCCATGCTGTTTTGCCATAGTCAGGTATTGTTCTGCTTTATCAAGATCCTGAGCAAGATGCGGTGCCCCATCTTTGTATAGCTTTCCGAGCGACATCAAGGAGTAGATATACCCTCTGTCAACCGCTTTTCGGAAGAACTGCACAGCCTTTTCTCCATCCTTGTCTCTAACACCGGCAAGCCCATCTCTGTACGCTTTACCCGCAGCTATTATTGCATGAAGCATTCCTTTCGCCGCCATTTGTTCTATTTCTTCTATATCCGCCTTCTTCAGAAGAGCACTTGTTTCGTTTTGCACTTTTTTAAAAGCAAAGTACTCTTTCTTATCCGCAGCTGTAATGCACCATTGATCGAGAATACGGGCACTTTCAGCAGATATGTCGCCACCGGCTGTATGTATATGTCTCAGGTACACTCTTGCTTGGTATTGACCTTTTTCAGCCGACTTATCAAAAAACTCAATCGCTTTGTCTAAATCCGGCTTGCCGTCGAGCAGTCCATCTCTGTAAATAACTCCCATCTGAAGATATGCAGCCGCAGGATCTACTTCTGCTGCCGTTTTCAGATATCTGATTGCTTCGCCTGCGTTTGCTTTCAGCCCGTCCTGCCCGTAGATATACATGGACGCCGCCTCTAATCCGGCAGCTTTATTTCCATGACTGATCGCCTTATCGTAGTATCTGACAGCCTTCCTTGCATTGCTCTGCAGGCCGGTTCCGCCCGTTCTGTAAAGTCGGGCAACACTTGCCCAGTCTTTACCGTTGCGCTTTCTGGCGGCTTTCACATAATATTTTTTTGCCAGACGCGCGTTTGCTGGCATTCCTCCTTTTCCATCTCGATACAGATTACCGAGCCTGATGTATCCTGCTTCATTTGAGCGGGCAGCTTTTTTGTACGCTTCGACAGCCTTGTTAATATCAGAAGGGAATCCGGGAGCGCCAAGCACATACAGATCCCCCACATAGATCATCGCGTATACCACGCCCAGGGAGTACAGCTTTTCATACCAATACAAAGCCTTATCAAAATCCTTTTCAACATAGGCATTGCCTTTGCGATACATATTCGCAAGTTGTTCCATTTCGCCGACTTTTTCCTTCTCCGCACCGGACAACGCAGCTTCAAACGCTGCTTTTGCAGCTTCTTTCTCTTTCCTGATCTTTTCATATTTTGTACTGAGCTTTTTTATTATGTTTTCTCTGCTCTTGCTAGGTGACACTTTGTTTGCCTTCTTGTACCACTCTATTGCAAGTCCAAGATCGCTGTCCAGACTCTCCATGCCTTTTTCATATATTTCCGCGACGCTCATCATTGCTTCAGCATCGCCTTTTTCTGCCGCCATCCTATACCAATGCAGAGCCTCGGAGGCGCTGCGTTTGAGGCCATGGCGTCCAAACCTGTACGCCCATCCCAGGAATCGCATTGCGTCGACATCGCCGCTCATAGCTATCCTTACTTTCCAGAACAGCGCACGCTGAACATCGCTTTCCACAAGCTGACCTTTCATGTATACGGAGTAGAGCTTATTCATGGCATTGACATCACAATGCATACCCGCCTGCTCATACCAGTATACAGACATCCCGGCCTGCGAAGGATCGGCTTTTGACTTTCTTTCATAATAATCTGCTAAAAACATCATGGATTTAATGTATCCGTCGTTGGCGGCCGAAGTGTGCGTTCGGATTGCTTTTTCTTCGTCTTTTTCTGTGCCCTTTCCTAAACGAAACGCTTCAGCGACATAAAACAAAGCATTTACATTTCCTTTTTTCGCCTCTTCATAATTGCGTCTGAATACCAATTCCGCTTCCTTTGCGAGTCTTATGCTTTCCAGCTTAATTTGCGCCTTCTTCAGCTTGCTGTCAGCCGAAGGCAGATCACGGAGCTGCGCTTCCTGATAATATGTAATTGCCTGATCCAGGCTGAATTCTGATGAATCAGAGAAATAGATATCCCCGAGCGTCAGCCACCTTTGTTCCTCGCCGCTGTCGATGGCCTCTTTGCACCAGTAAACCGCCTTGGACATATCATGACGCAGGTCATCCTTGCCGTACCGATATATGTTTATGAGCTCCGACATTGCAGCAATATGCTTCAATTCTGCCGCCGCCGTGTAATATTCGACAGCCTTGTGAATGTCTTTTCCGATCTCCGCAGTACCATCTTTATAGAACTGCGCAAGGTTTATCTGGGCTCTGGTGTTGTTTTGCTTTGCGGCTCTATTAAGCAGCTCCAGTCCCATATCGACATTATGATATTCGCCGTACTGCGGTTCGGTACTCAGATACAGTTTTCCAAGCATAAGCATGGCATCCGAACTGTTTGCCCCGACAGCTTGTTCGCCCCAATAAACAGCTTTCTCAATATCTCTTTCGACACCTTTCTGCCCTTTGGTGTATATGCGGCAGAGCTGTTCCATCGAGCGAGAATCGCCAGCTTCCGCCGCCATCGCATACCAATCCATTGCCGCACTGCTGTCTCTTTTTATCATCCAGCCGTTCCAGTACGCAGCCGCAATGAAGCCAGAAATATATCCCTCTCCCAGTTCATTAGCCTTCATTCCCAGCTTTTTTATTTTGTCAAAGGCTACATCTCTGTGTTTGGTTTTATAAAACCTCGGCCGGTAAATTCTAAAAAGCTCCAAAACCGCTTTTTTTACATGCTCCTTTGTTTCCTCTTCATAGCCTGCCAGGTCCATAAACGCTACCCGTGACAGCCAGAGCTCGGCCGCCTCCTTGTCTGCCGCCGTTCCAATGCCCAGACGGTAGCCTTTTCCCATAAGGTACTTATCCTCAACAGAAAGCATACCGCGTCTGTCGAAATCCCCATTAGCAAACTTTCTTTTAATGCGGTTTTCCTCATCTGCGCTGACGATATGTCGTTCAATAGCCCTGTAAAAGCTTTCTCTGAAATCAACAGCATTGTAGTCAATGCACTGAAGATTGTCTCCGAGTCTGCGCTCGATCTCCTCTGTGAATTCCAGCATATTGATTAGAACGGGAATGATTGGAATGTCCTGTTCTTTTGCTCTTTTTACCTCTTTGTTCCATATGTATTCCGATTCAAGCGCAGTCGGTGAAACCAGCAGCACCATTGCTTCCGCCGATTCAATGGCACTTGCAATTTCTGCATCGTAGTTTGCTCCACCCACCAAGCCCTTGAGATCATACCATACAGCGCAATCCGCGTATTCCAGAATGAGGTTGATAATTTCCTCAAGATATCCGGTATTGTCCCTATGGCGATGGCTGACAAATACCACACGCTTTCCGACCGCAGAGGTAAGTTCTCCCTTTCCGTTTTTTCTGGTGCGATAATACAGGCTTTCGTACTTCATTTCAAACCACCCATTCACTTTTTTCGGATTAATACTGCATATATACAGAATCCGTACTGCAAGGTTGCACGCCAAGACTGTAAGCAGCAAATTTTATTAATTTATTCGTAAGGAAACAAGGGAATCATTGTCTTTTTAATCATAAAATAAATTATCAGTCCAGTCAAGGAATTTGTTTTCAACAGGCGCTTTCGACGACACTATCAGGCGGGTATCAGCAGTGCTCGGTCTCAACAGAAATGGAATACTTGCCATGGATGAATTTGTGTGGTCAACCTGCATAATCACCGATCGTTCTCCCCAGAGCAATCACAAGCGCACCTACGATTACGCCTATACTGTTGACGGCGTGGAGTACACCGGCCAAGTCACCCTGCAGGTAAAGAGCAGGCAGCGGGTTCAAATGCACAACAACTATCATGTCGGCGACACCGTCACCGTGTGGTACGACCCTGCCGCCCCGTCCGTATCCATGATCAGAAAGCCTGATCCCGCCGGAGATTCCTGGGCGCCTGTGCTGTACGGCTTTCTCCTCAGCGCCGCCTTCTTCCTGACCTTCAAGTGGGCTTTTTCCGACAACTTACCCGACAGCCCACCGGGGCACGGACGGTCAGAGCGTTCCACCACCGCCCGCCGCCATATAGGTGACGGCAAGGTCACACGCCGCCGCCCGACAGCCCACCGGGGCACGGACGGTCAGAGCGTCACGACACCGCGCACCGCCGCCATATAGGTGACGGCAAGGTCAGACACCGCCGCCCGACAGCCCACCGGGGCACGGACGGTCAGAGCGTCACACACCACCACCCGCCGCCGCCATATAAGCAGCACAGTTAAAAACACCATTCGACAAAAAGCAAAGGTTCCGTCATTGCAGCAGAACCTTTGCTTTTTATATTTTTAATTTTCAAAGGAGAACATCACATGAAAAAGACTTGCGTCGACTGCGGATCCAGCTTTGTCTTCACCACCGGGGAACAGGAGTTCTATTTTTATATGGGCTTTCATTCCCCCAAACGCTGTCCCGATTGCAGACAGCACAGACGAACTGCTCGCCTGGATCCTTTCTTCGGTTTCGAGGAAACAATGAGAGCTCCCGCCACAAGGAAGCGTCGCCAGCATGTCCACTATCGCCCATTTACCATGTACGGCTTACACTAATTCAGAATCAGGAGGTAACAAATATGACTGAACACGAATTTTTCAAACTGCTGAACGAGGTATACCAGGAAGCGAAGAAAGAGGCCGAAGGCAAGGTTTTTCTCATCAAACCTGAAGCTCTGGCCCGCACCGCGGCAATCCGGCGCGCGGCGCAAAGCAGCTGCATGGATTATTCCGAAAGCTTTGATCCGGTGCTCAGCGCTATTGACATCGAGTTTAGCAGCTATGTCTTCGATTCCGCTGCACACGATATGCGCACTCTGCTGCTCGCGCCGGATTTCTTTGTTATCGACGCTCTTGAGGATGGCAAACTGCGAATCCAGGCGCGCATACTCGATGCCGGTATCGAACTGCAAGGCGGAGAAATATTCTCCTGACCGTCAACACGGGCAACGCGATAATTGCCGACCGTGCTTTATTGCTGTATAATTAAATATATAAACCAAATCATTCATAATCAGCATCATATCATGCCAACCCACAAAGATTTCTTATCTCTGAATGAGGAGGAGCTTATGAGCAAGAAAAAAGGATTTTTCGAAAGCCTGCTGGACGACATCACGATGAAGCACATCGTTGACTCTACCAAAGACAGCACCGGGAAACCGGACAAGTTCAAGGCCTCCGTGATGGCTAACCTGCTTGGATACGATTCGTTTGAAGAAACCATGCGCCTCGGCGCGATTCTGGGGCATGAAGGCGCCTTTGACGACTCGCCGCGATTCAGTCCGGCCCCTCACCGCAAAGATTCTTCATGGCACAACAGCTGTGAGAACGGAAGCGAATACGGCCTCTTCCCGCAGGACTTCGATGACGAAGAGGAATACGAGGCGGCACTCAACGAGGCAAAACACAGCTGGCGCGACGATTGCGAAGACGGGAGCGAGTACGAACTTGACCCGGAGGATTTCGAGGACAAGGATGAATACGAAGAAGCTCTGGAAGAGGCAAAATACGGCTGGCGATTCGATCCGGATGTCGGCTACGACTATGGCGTGGATCCATTTCTGTACGACACCAAAGGCGAGTATTATGAGGCTGTAAGAGAGGCAGCCCTTAGCGCAGAGGATGACTGTGAGATTGATCCGGCAGAGGAAGCAGCCCTTGACGGCTGCAATGCCGGCGAAGATCGCTGTGGCGCATTCCCGGAGGCAAAGTATAGCTGGAGAGAGCACTGCTATTCCGCCGGTAATTACGGGCTTGACCCTTGTGATTACGAAACCGAAGCGGAGTACCGGATGGCTTTTGACGAAGCAGTCCGGCTGGACAAGGAAATGGAAACGCTGCCGAAAACCCGCTCCGAATATTTCGGAACCATGCGCGCCCGCGCGGCGTACAAGCTCGCAAACATCGAACGGTGCCCTCCTCCGGATTTCTATTACTCACGGGAAAGCGATGAGACAATCGCCGAGCGGTGCAGGTTTGTTCTGGACAATCCGGATCTGACAGCCGCTAAATACCTGGTTCTTGATGACGATTTTTCGTATTTCCTTTACTCGTCAGCTATCAGCGATCACTTTGGTTTCGAGCCCGTTAAAAGCAGAAACGACAAGCTTGACATCGATGACTTTTCCGGGATCATTATGGCCATAGCAAAGAAAAACGCAAGGCAGGCCCTTGAAGTCTGGATATGGTGCGTGGATAACTTCTATCCCTACGCAAAATACGGCGACGCAGATTGCCTTAATAGCATTGTATACTCGACTGTCGATCTGCCAGATGAATTTATCGACCTGCTTCCTGGCGAGCTGCGCCGCAGGGATGATATCGCCGCCGCCATGATGACCTGCTGCGAAGGGAGCGGAGAAGCCGCCTCCTGTCTGATTTACGCGGCGCTTCGTGCCGGAGATCACAGCCTCGCAAAAAGATTGCTGGATCATTTTCTCTCCGGTGAATACGCCACGGAAGATAACATATCGAAGCTTGCTGATGATACTATTTACTATTGCACAGACGGAGACGAGGTGGAAACGATTGAGCTTTTCCGCGCCGAAATCTTTCCGGAGTTCGAAAAGATGTCTCTTCCGCTTGTTCAGGAAGCCATCGACGGCTGGAAAAGCAAAATCGAAGAATTCATCCACGACACCGAGCGCACCTCGGACAGGTACGAATACACACGCATAAACGCCTGGCGCTCAAAGTACCGAGACACCCTTGCTGGCAGGTGCTCTGATCCCGTGCTTTTTGACTCCGAGGAGGAATATCTCACAGTACTGCGGGAGGATTACGAGGAAGAATTGCGGGATAAATGTCCGGAGTTGTTCGACTCCGGCAGCGAATAAAAACAGCAGCGAAGAAGACTGATTATCTTTTTTCCCTCACTGTTTGCAGGGTATCTGACTTCTAGGGCAATACCGCATAATTCTAAGTGCGATATTGCGCAGTCAGATTTTTTGTCAGACGACACAAAAAGCGGAACCAATACTTTGGTGTATACATTTGAATCGCAAGCGCTTCAAATGGGTGAGCATTTTTGTGAAGTATGACGAAAAAAATGCAAGCAAGATCGTGCTTAAGTTTAAAACGGGAATTGTGCGGTGTTGCCTTTACTCGTTGTTAAGCTCAAAAATGTTGAT
>JAZSQO010000147.1:0-12840 GCA_045538015.1 Acutalibacteraceae bacterium
GCAGCTCGCTGGCGGCGCTCAGCTCCTTTTCCAGAGCCGCGCGAGCCTCAACGCCCTCGGCCAGAGCCGCCTCGTCGGGGGCGATCAGCCCGTCCAGCAGGGCGACGCATTCTCCCCACGGCAGCCCCTCGGCCTTTGCCAGCTCCAGCCGGGCGGCGGATTCCTCATCCTCCGGCGGACACACCGCGCCGCCGATATACTGCTTTATGCCGGTGCTCAGCTCGGCACGGGCACGGGTGAGGCGGCACACCTCCTCCCGGAGCCTGTCCTGCAGGAGCAGATAGGGGGAGGTCTTGAATATCTGGCGGAATATCTTTCCTCTTTCCTCGGTGGTGGCCTGCAGCAGCCGGAGGAAATCGCCCTGAGCTATCATGGCTATCTGGGCAAACTGGGAGCGGTCGATGCCCAGCAGCTCCTTCACGGCGGCGGTGACCTCGTTGGGCTTGGCTATGACCCGGCCATCGGGGAAGATCATGTGTCCCTCGGCCTCCTGAGTGGTGGTGCCCTGACCACGGAGACGGGGACGTTCATATTTCGGACTGCGGCGGATGGTGTAGCCCTTGCCGCCGTATTCAAATTCCAGCTCCACAAAGGTGGGAACATCGGGCCGGGCGTATTTGCTGCGCAGCATCTCCGGACTGCGGGCGGTGCCGCTGGCTTCGCCGTAGAGGGCGTAGGTGATGGCGTCGAAGATAGTGGTCTTGCCCGCGCCGGTGTCGCCGGTGATGAGATACACTCCGCCGGTGCCCAGAGCGTCCATGTCGATGACCTGCTGGGCGGCGTAGGGGCCGAAGGCGCAGATGGTCAGTCTGGTTGGTCTCATTGTTCATCCTCCCATATGCCGGAAATAAGCCGCCGGGCGAGGGCACGCTGGCTGTCGCTCATGGCGCCGCCGCACTGGCGCCGGAAAAGCTCCTCAAGCAGCTCAAGAGGCGACTTGCTCCCGCTGTCGCCGGCGGTGCCCACCGAGGCGGTGGAGCGGGTGCGGCGGTTGTCGTAGCGCAGCTGCATCAGGTTGGGATACACCAGCCGGAGCCGCTCAAGGGCGTCGGGAACATCGTCCTCGTCGGTGAGTGTGACGCGCACAAAGGCATCCTCCACGCCTGCCTCGGGAACGCTCAGCCGGGCAAAGGTGCCCCGCAGGTCGAGCATATCCCGCAGAGGGACAAGGGGAATTTCTCTTATATCGGCATGACCTTGGCCGTCCAGCTCCACCATGGTGACGGATTTTTCGTGGGCGCATTCGGCGAAGGAATACTTCAGAGGAGTGCCGCAGTAGCGCACTTCCGGCCGGCCCACGCTCTGGGCCCGGTGAAGATGGCCAAGAGCCACATAGTCAAAGGCGTCGAATACCGCGGCGTCAACGCTGTCGCTGCCGCCCACGGATATCTCCTCGGATTCGCTGCGCTCGGCTCCGGCCACGAACTGGTGAGCCGCCAGCACCCGGCGCACGCCCTCACGCAGAGGCATATGCTCCACTGCCACCCGCAGAGCGTCGGCGGAGGAGGAAATCTCCTCCTCGGGGAAGGCGGCGCGGACATGGACGGGCTTGAGGAAGGGCAGGAGGAAAAAATCCACCTCGCCGTGGTCGTCCCGCAGAGTGACCGGGCACACCTCGCCCCGGTAGACCGGAGAGATATGCACGCCGCCGCGAGCCATGAGCCGCCCGCCGAAGGCCACCCGCTCGGCCGAATCGTGATTGCCGCTGATGACCAGCAGCTGACAGCCCAGAGAAGCCAGCCGGAAGAGGAGGTCGTCGCACAGACTGACCGCCTCGGCGGGCGGCGAGGGCTTGTCGTAAAGGTCGCCGGCGATGACAACGGCCTGAGGCCGCTCCTGCCGGGCGATGTCGATAACGCGATCGAATATATAGGCCTGATCCTCCAGCAGAGACTGCTCACACAGCCGCTTGCCGATATGCAGGTCGGAAAGGTGCATGAATTTCATGTGGTCACCACGACTTTCTCAATGGTTTTTACTTACCCCTCATTATACAGAATCCCCGCCGCTTTTTGTACCGTAAATTTCTCTCCCGCCCGCACAAGTCCTAATAATAGTACAATGCAAGAGAAATAAAAGGCAGAATTGGCAATATCCGGCACAGTTATCGTCAAAATTCCCTAAAATGCGCCGCGCTTTACCGCAATAAACCGCAAATTGAACCTTGCACGGATATGCCGATGGTGATATAATATCAAAATAATCGTCGGTATAAGGCGAATTTTACGAAAAGAGGTGATCGGCATGACCGACCGACTGGAAGACATTTTCGACCTGCCCGGAGGCGTGGCCGATATCATCCTCATCTGCGGCCACTACGGCTGCGGCAAAACCAACCTGTCCCTCAACCTTGCCGCCCGCTGCGCCTCGGCCGGCGAGCAGGTCACGGTGGTGGACATGGATATCGTAAATCCCTATTTCCGTGCCAGCGATTACGGCCCGCTCCTTGAGAGCATGGGCGTGGAGCTGATCGCCCCGGCCTTTGCCCACTCCAACGTGGATCTGCCGTCCATCACGGCGGAGATGTATTCCATCTTCACCCGCGCCGGACGCGTCATCATCGACGTGGGCGGAGACGATGCCGGAGCCACCGCTCTTGGACGCTTCAGCCGCCGCCTGCAGGAAAAGCCCTATACCATGCTGTACGCCGTCAACAAATACCGTTCCCAGTCCCAGACAGCCGCCGAGACCGTGGAGCTGCTGCGGGAGATCGAGGCCGCCTCTCACATGAAGGCCCACGCCATCGTCAACAACTCCCACCTCATGCAGTTCACCACGCCCCGGACGGTCACCGACTCCTTCGGCTATGCCGACGAGGTGGCCGCCCTGACCGGACTGCCCGTGGCCGCCACCGCCGCCGAGGCGAGGATCGCCGAGGGCCTTGCCGACTGCGGACGGAGAATATGGCCGGTTGACATTCTGGTCACCAAGCCATGGGAGACCGACGGCAGGCAGGGCGAATGCTGACGGAGCACCGTCCGATTTTCGTATCATCAAATCATCATTATAAATGGAGGTCAACAATGGCAAAGATCACCGTAGACGAGACCCTGTGCAAGGGCTGCGAGCTGTGTGTCACTGCCTGCCCCAGAGGGCTGCTCAAGCTGGACACCGACCGCATCAACGCCAAGGGATACCATCCCTCGACCCTGACCGACCCCGAGAAGTGCATCGGCTGCGCCATGTGCGCCATGATGTGCCCCGATGTCGCGATCACTGTAGAAAGGTAGGGAAGAAAAATGGCAGAAAAGAAACTCATGAAGGGTAACGAGGCTCTGGCCGAGGCCGCCATTCAGGCCGGCTGCAGACACTTCTTCGGTTACCCCATCACTCCCCAGACCGAGCTGGCCGCTTACATGGCCAAGCGGATGCCCAAGATCGGCGGCACTTACCTGCAGGCCGAATCTGAGGTCGCCGCCATCAACATGGTCTATGGTGCCGCCGCTGCCGGCGTGCGCGCCATGACCTCATCCTCCTCTCCCGGCATCAGCCTCAAGAGCGAGGGTATTTCCTACATCGCGGGCGCCGACCTGCCCTGCCTGATCATCAACGTGCAGCGCGGCGGCCCCGGCCTCGGCGGCATTCAGCCCTCTCAGGCCGACTACTGGCAGGCCACCAAGGCTACCGGCCACGGTGACTTCCAGATCCTTGTTTTCGCTCCCTCCACCGTGCAGGAAATGGTTGACCTTGTGGCCGGCGCTTTCGATCTTGCTGACAAGTACCGTATGCCCGCCATGATCCTTGCCGACGGTATGCTGGGCCAGATGATGGAGCCGGTTGCCGTTGCCGAGGGTGAGCCCGTTCTGCCCGAAAAGACCTGGGCAACCAACGGCACCAAGGGTATGCGTGCCCACAACATCGTCAACTCCCTCTACATCAATCCCGACGAGCTGGAGCGCCTTGTTATCGAGCGCTACAAGAAGTACGACGAGATCAAGGCCAACCATCAGATGAGCGAGAGCTATCTGACTGAGGACGCCGACATCGTCGTGGTGGCCTACGGCGCTTCCTCCCGTGTGGCCCGCAGCGCTGTCAACTCCGCCCGTGCCATGGGCATCAAGGCCGGCCTCGTCCGTCCCATCACCCTCTGGCCGTTCCCCACCGACGCCATCGACGCCGTGGCGAACACCGCCAAGAAGATCCTCACCGTCGAGATGAGCATGGGTCAGATGGTGGAGGATGTCCGTCTGGCCGTCAACGGCCGCATTCCGGTCGAATTCTACGGCCGCACCGGCGGTATCATCCCCGCCCCGGCCGAGGTTCTTGAACAGATCAAAAAGCTTGCGGGAGGTGCCGAATAATGGCTATCGTCTTTCAGAAACCCAAGGCGCTGACCGATGTGCCTTTCCACTATTGCCCGGGCTGCACCCACGGCATAGTTCACCGTCTGGTGGCTGAGGCTCTTGACGAGCTGGGCGTCACCGAAAAGACCGTCGGCGTTGCCCCCGTCGGCTGCGCTGTCTTCGCCTACAACTACTTCAACTGCGACATGGTCGAGGCCGCTCATGGCCGCGCTCCCGCTGTCGCCACCGGCATCAAGCGCTCTCTGCCCGACAACGTGGTCTTCACCTATCAGGGCGACGGCGACCTTGCCGCCATCGGCACCGCCGAAACCGTTCACGCCGCCACCCGCGGTGAGAACATCACCGTTATCTTCATCAACAACGCCATTTACGGCATGACCGGCGGCCAGATGGCTCCCACCTCTCTGCCCGGTCAGGTCACCCAGACCACTCCCTACGGCCGCGATAACAACTACGCCGGCTATCCCGTTCGCGTGTGCGAGATGCTCTCCACTCTGGACGGCGTGGCTCTGGCTCAGCGCGTGGCCGTGGACTGCGTGCAGAACGTCAACATCGCCAAGAAGGCCATCAAGAAGGCCTTCCAGAACCAGATCGACAAGAAGGGCTATTCCATCGTCGAAGTGCTGTCCTCCTGCCCCACCAACTGGGGTCTGTCTCCCAACGAGGCTCTGGAGTGGCTGCGCGCCAACATGATGCCCTACTATCCTCTGGGCGTATACAAGGATAAGAGCGAGGAGGCTGGCAAATAATGAAAGATTTTAACTTCCTTCTGGCCGGCTTCGGCGGTCAGGGTATACTCTTCGCCGGCAAGGTCATCGCCTACTCCGGCCTTATCGACGAGCACGAGGTTTCGTGGCTGCCCAGCTACGGCCCCGAGATGCGCGGCGGCACCGCCAACTGCAGCATCTGCCTGAGCGAGAAAGCCATCGGCTCTCCGCTGGTCACCGAGCCCAACGGCTTCGTGGCAATGAACCTGCCCTCCTACGACAAGTTCATCGACAGCGTGGCTCCCGGCGGAGTTGTCCTCGTTGACAGCAGCCTCATCGACAAGAAGACCGACCGCACCGATGTCAAGGCCTTCTATGTCCCCGCCACCAAGCTGGCCGAGGAGAACGGCCTGAAGGGTCTTGCCAACATCATTCTGGTGGGCAAGCTCTTCAAGGAGACCGGCTTCTGCACTCCCGAGGCTCTGACCGAGGCCGTGAAGAAGTGCGTCCCGCCCAAGAAGGCCGCCATGATCGAGAGCAACCTCAAGGCCCTCGAGCTCGGCATGGCTCAGTAAGCTCAGATAAATACAGAGCAAGTGAGAAGCTCCCGGCTGTAATGGCCGGGGGCTTTTTTGCTTATGGGAGCGGCGGCCTTGTGTATGCGGTTTCAGGGCGGCGTAATATGGTGGCGAGCACATCGAAGATCGTCTCACCGCCGAGGGAGGCGGTTTCCCCGGTGCGGATTGTCCGTTAAAGAATATGGAATAAATAAGAAATAAGAAATGTTTTTATTTTCGGTCGAAAAATGCCTCGGCCTCCTCGGGAGTCAGGTCGCTCAGCCAGTCGGCGTCGAGGACGGCGTCCTCCTCGGAAATGGGACGGCCGATCAGCTCCATGCCGGAGAATATCTCTCCTCCCGCGGTGGCGGCCGCTCTCAGTGTGGCGGCGCGTCTTTCTGCCGAGCTGACGGACATGAAGGAGGAGGGCGTGCGGTTCTGGTCGTTGGCAAGGATCTGCCTGACATAGCTGACCGATTTGCCTCCCCATGAACGGGCGCGGCCTATGGCGTCAAGCACCCGCTCAAGGCCGTATATCCTGCGAAGGTCGGCCATTACCCGGCAGTCTCCCGGAGTCAGAATCTTAATCGATTCAAATTCTTTTCTTATCCTGTCCATCCCATCATCATCCATCATCCCTTGAGGAAGGCTGTCGGCGCGGGATGATTTGATTTGATCTGATTTGATTTCATTTAATTTTGTTTGGTTTTGTTTGATTTGATTTTCTTTGATTTGATTTGTTGCATTCCTGTTGTCAGATACCCGGGTTTCCGCAGCGGATACCGGGGTTTTTGCAGCAGAAACGGAGGTTTTGGTCTCCGGAATCGCCTTGGCCACCTCCGGGGCGGCAGGTTCGGCCGGCTTGGGCGGGAGAGTGCTCTTCGTCGTCGGCGGAGTTTCCGCGGCAGAAATGAGGTGGTCGGCTTTGGGAGAGAGTTCCGAGGGGTTCGGAGTAGTTTCGTCTGCGGAAATCGGAGTTTCTTCGGTTGGAATCGAGGGTTCTGTTGACGGAATTGAGGTTTTTGCGGTTGGAATGGCGGTTTCTGCGGCGAGAATTATCGGTTTTGTTGTTGGAATAGTGGCTTCCACTGGCTTGGACGGTAGAGTGCTCTTCGCTGTCGGCGGAGTTTCCGCGGCAGAAATGAGGTGGTCGGCTTTGGGAGAGGATTCCGAGGGGTTCTGGGGAGTTTTGTCTGCGGGAATTGGAGTTTCTGCGGTTGAAACCGGGATTTCTGCGGCTGAAATCGAGGTTTCTGTGGCGGGAATTATCGGTTTGGTTGCCGGAATCGCAGGCTCGGCGGTAGGGATCGGAAGCTCATCCTCTTGCGGGGCGGCGGGCTTTTCGGAAGCGGGGATGTCCAGCAGCCAGTAGCGGTCGGGCTTGACGGAGCGGCGGGCGGTGACCTCGGCGTAGCGGAGCTGTATTCCCCGGGAGGTGATGATGCCCTGCCGGAACAGCTCTCCGTCCAGCAAACCGATTTCGGCGCAGGCGGCCATTATCCCGGTCACCTCCCGCTGTCCGGTGAAGCTGCGCGCGCCCACCGAACGCATTATCATCGCCGCCACTCGCTCCACCGGGGCCTCTATGTAGTAGCCCTCTCGGTAGACGGTGACCAGCAGCGCCAGATAGACGGCAATGCCCTTGACTCCCCAGCGGTCAGCCAGCGCGAATACCCGGTCGTCCTCGAAAAATCCCACATCCATGGGAAAGTAGCTCAGTCCCTTTTTGGGCGGTCGTGCCATGTCGGATTACCTCCTGAATAACGATGTTGTCCCCGCCGGAGCGGGTCTTCATCTCTGTTATACAAGCTCATCCGCGCGCACTACTGTCAGCCCGGCCGCGTTACTGTCAGCCCGCCAGAATAAAAAATTTATTATTTATAATTTATTATGTATTCTTTATTCTTTAACGGACAATCCGCACCGAGGTGACCTTCGTCAAGAATCGGCGCCGATTCGCAGGCAGTCAATGACCGCCCCTACAGCGGAACCCGGAGGCCTTGCGCCGGACGGAGGCAAAGCCATCTTTCTCTCCCATCCCAATCACAAAAGAGCCGCCGCGTACTCCCGCGACGGCTCTTTCTATTTCCTTCTTCGTATTGCTTCGGTTACCCGGCCACGGGGTCGATGCGCGGCGCGGAGGTGTCCCGGGAGATGGAGCCGGTGCGGAACACCGACAGCACAAGGCCGGTGGCCAGCATATCCAGCACCATCAGCTTGCCGCAGTAGGAGAACAGCGGCAGACCCTCGAACCAGAAGAGATTGAAGCCCAGATTGGCGGCGAAATAGGCCAGTGCCCGCAGGCCGAAGGAAAGTCCGACGGTCAGCAGTGTCAGGGAGCCGAGCAGGCAGCTCTGCCGCCTGATGCCCCGGATGATGACCACGCCCATGGCCACAGCCAGCGCCGCCACAGCGATAAAGACGATGAGGCCGAACTGATGGGAGGCCACGGCCAGCAGGCTTTCCACCGAGCAGATGTCGTTGCGGGCGATGAAGCTCTCCAGCAGCTCGCCGGTCTGACCCTGACCGAACAGCCGGGAGGTGGCGATCAGCTCACGCAGGCGCAGAGGCACCCAGCCCATGCCCATGGGATCGCTCTCCGGGTTGATGGCTCCGGCCATGAGGCGGTAGTTGAGGCTGTCGGCGCTGACCGTGTACAGCAGCGCGAACACTACCGTCGGCGGCACAAAGCACCACAGCAGCACCCGGCGCTTCCACTGACCCAGCCAGCCCTTGGCGGCGGCAAAGACCACCATGCCAAGGCAGACCACCAGAATATAAATTCCCAGAGACATCCATGAGGCGCCGAGCACAGCGGCGGCCACGCAGGCCGCGCCGCCATATATCAGCATGGCCGCGTCACGCTTTTCTCCGCTCCGGGCGCGGTACACAAAGGGAATGAACAGCACCGGCAAAAAGTAGCACAGCTGGGCCGCGGCGGACATGAACCGATTGCCGAGAACGCAGCCGACCACGCACAGGCCGCTTGCCGCGAACAGCACCCAGCGGGGGCATTTGGCCAGCAGAGTGTAGTCGAGAAAGTAGCCGCCCACCAGCGCCGCCGCGCCCAGCAGGGTGTAAGTTACCATGGAGGCCATGTAGGTCTCCCGGTCGCCCAGCGCCCACATGAGCGCAAGACCGGCGGCCAGCAGAGCGGCGGCGCAGCCGATAAGGGTCCAGTTGGGCGCGGGACGGTGAACTCTGTCCAGCTCCACACCTATCTCCACCGGGTCGCCCATTTCCAGCACGGCACGCTCCTCGGCCTCGGCAGGCTCAACGCCCTCGGCGGCCAGCGCCTCCCGGCGGTCGGTGATGTGATCCTCCAGCTCCCGGAGCAGAGGCGTCCGGGCGCGCTTCCAGCGGATCTGCTCTCCGGCCGAGGCAAGAAAATCCTTCGCGTTACGCATTGGACGCACCTCCCAGAACTTTGTTGACCGCAAGAGTGTAGCTCTCCCACTCCTCCCGCTTTTCGGCCAGCTGACGCCGACCGGCCTCGGTGATGGCGTAGTAGCGGCGCTCACGGCCTCCCTCGGTGCGCTGATAGGCGGTGACAAAGCCCTTCTGCTCAAGGGTGTGGAGCAGAGGATACAGCGTGCCCGATTTCATCTCAAACACATTCTGCGACCGCTCAGCCAGCTGCTCGGTTATCTGGTAGCCGTACATATCGCCCTCGTCCAGCAGCCTCAGCACCAGCATAGCCGAGCTGCCGGAAACCAGTGTCTTGTCCATCTTCATTTTTTTCGCTCCTTTCGCGTGGTCAGTCCGTCGTCACGGATGATATGTAGATGACCGACATATCAGTCGAGTTTATTATATGTAGATAATCTACATATGTCAACCCTCCCGCCCATAATTAACAATTTATTATTTTTATTATGTATTCTTTATTCTTTAACGGACAATCCGCACCGAGGTGACCTTTGTTGAAATCCGGCAGCGATTCGCGGGCAGATATAGAATCTGCCCCTGCGGAGCAACACGAAGGTTTTGCGGAGGACGCCCAAATTTTTTGTTATTTCTTATCTATTATTTATTCCATATTCTTTAACGGACAGTCCGCGCCGAGGCATCTTCCGTCGAAATCCGGCGGCAATTTGCGGGCGGTCAATGACCGCCCCTACAAAGCACATCGGAATCCTCGCGCATAATTCTTGACACTCCCCAATAAGCAAATGGAGCCTCACCGATTCCCGCGCGCCATGACCTCAGGACGCAAAAACGGCCCGCCCCGAAAGAGGCAGGCCGCTTGGCTGTCTATGCTGTGATTACTCGCCCAGCTTGTTCATTACCAGACCGGTGATGAGCTTGGGATAGAAATAGGTGGACTTCTGAGGCATCTTCTCGCCGGCGGCGGCCACGTCGCGGATCTCGGTCACGCGGGTGGGGTTGAGGATGAAGCAGCACTGGGAAGCGCCGGACTTGACGCTCTCGATGGCTTCGTCGAAGCTGCGGGTGTAGGTCAGGTTGATCTGGGCAGCCATGTTGGCCTTGTCGATGCCCATGGTGCGCTCCAGAACCAGGGAGTGCAGCACGCTGACATCCAGACCGCGCAGGGCCTCGCTGCAGCCGGGCAGCACAGAGGTCATGGTGTTGATGTCCTTGAGGACAAGCAGATTCCACTTGTCTCCGCCGGCGTACAGACCAAAGGCCTTCTGACCCTTGAGGTAATACTCGTTCAGAGCGGCTTCCATGCCGGCGACGTTATCCTGCTCGCTGACATCGAAGAATTCCTGAGCGCTGGCAAGGGTGGCGGCAAGGTCGAAGCTCTTCAGATCGCGCACCAGACGGTGGGTGGGGAAGACGACGAGACCCTCGTTCTCCATCTCAACCAGCATCATCATGATGTAGTCGCAGTCGTCGCCCTCCTTGGCGATACCCTGCTCACGGCACCAGTTGCGGTAGTTGATGCCGGTCTCGTAGCGGTGGTGACCGTCGGCGATGTACAGCTTGCGGTCGGCAAAATCGGCGGCGATGGCGGCGATCTTGTCGGCGTCGGAGCACTGCCACAGTCTGTGGGTCACGCCGTCGCCGTCGGTGAACTCCACCTGAGGAGCGCCGGCGGACAGCTCGTCGACCTTGGGACGGGTGGCGTTGCCGTCGTCAATATAAAGAGAATAGATCTGGCTGAAGTTGCATCCGGTGGCCTTCATCAGGTTGAGGCGGTCTTCCTTGGCCTTGGAAAGAGTCTCCTCGTGGGGCAGAACGATGCCCTTGGAGAACTCCTCCAGCTTGACGCGGCCGATCATGCCCTTGACCTTCATGCGCTGGCCGTAGGCGGTGAACTCCTCCTCGTAGACATAGAGGCTCTCCTCGTCCCGGGTGATGATGCCCTTGTCCATCCAGTCCTTCAGGACCCGGCCGGCCTCGCCGTAGGGATCCTCGCCCTTGGGCAGCTCCAGACGAATGACATTATGCTCGTTGCGGGCGATATAAGCCTTGCGCTGCTCGTCGCTGATGATGTCGTAGGGCGGGCAGCAGAGCTCGCCGATCTCGCCGGCGGCTGCGGAAAAACGCAGGGCGCGCATACCTTTTAACTGGGCCATGTGGATCAAACTCCGTTTCGTTATAGATTGTGTGTAGGGCTTTCGCGTGCAAAAGCGCCAGTATTATTATAGTAGCATCCCGCCCGGCGGTCAATTGTGATGTTAAACAAGGCTTTGGCGTGAATAGGCGGGAAATATGAGGAAATGATTAATTGAGGGGGAGAAGCGCGAGACGCGGAAAATCCGGCGGGATGGTGTCCTGCCGGATTTTTTACTTTATTTCCTGCTCGACCTCGGCGTATTCATCCGTGTTGAAAAAATCGACTATCGTTATCTCGAGGCCGTCGCATATCTTTTTAAGGGTGACGATGCCGGGGTTTTTGCTCTCGCCGCCGAGTATGCTTTTGATGGTAGACTGGGACACACCGGCCATGTAGCTCAGGGCGTTGGGAGTTATCCCGCGCTCTTTGCACAGCTGATAAATACGCCTCACCACGAACTCATATATGCTCATGCGCCACCTCGTCAGGTTTTCTTGAATAGATGATAATTCACTAACACGGCGAATGTTAGTGATATTTAACTATTAGCGATTGACAAGGAGTAGAGAGGTGGATATAATAGTGATATATAACTAACTCGGAGGTAAATGACCATGTCAAGTTACGACCACGACGCAGAGGTACTGTATTTAAAAGAGTTATGTGCCCTTGAAACGGTTCACCGTAATTTGAACCAAAATATAGATAGTTTTCGTTCTGAACTTGACGCGTTCAAAGCAAATTATAATAATGCCGAAACTGCTGTAAGTAGACTAAATAATGAAAAAAAGGAGCTTGCGCAGCAACCTGAGATAGAAATGAGCGAACGTGCGGGATGTTTGGTGATGCTTTTTTTGTTGGCTTGTGACTTTTTCAGGGAATTTTTTAAGCCTTTTCTCATTGGCACTGTATCAGGAGCCGCTATCGGCCTGATTATTGGCTTAGCTACCGGATTCTTTTCATGCGGTTGGATGTCCGGAGATATCATTGATAAAGATGTGTTTATTGCCTTTTTAGCAATTGGAGCGGCCGTAGGCACTTGTGTCGGACTTATCAAAACGATCATCGAGATGTATTACACAATAAGCTTTGAATCAGAAAAAAGCAGAAAAGAGGACTACGAAAGAGAGTTAAGATCTCGTAGGATAAACAAAGAAGTTACTTCATCCGAACTGGAAAAACAGACTATTATCCTTGAGGAATCCAAAAACCAGTTTGACTCGACCACTAAAAAGCTTGAATTGTGTCGATCAGAATCGGCAAAGTGTAAAGAACTTCTCGATGCATACTATTCCATAAACATCGTGCCTCTTCAGTACAGACGCAACATACAGGCAATATACTATTTCTACAGCTACATTTCTACATCCAGATTCAGTCTCGAACAAGCGATCGAAAGCTATATGCATCAGGAGATAATTAATCGTCTTGATACTATCATTCAGCAAATGAATATTATGATTGAGCAGCAAGGAGAAGTAATAATCAGCCAGCGTCGTCAGGAAGCTCGTCTCAAGGACTTGCAGGCCAGCAACGAAAAGATGCTCCATCGGCTGAGCAACATCGAACAAGACGCCGCGGTCAGTGCTCAGTACAGCCAGATGGCATCAACCTACGCCGAGGCAGGTATGTATTTCTCTGCCGCTACTTATTTGCAGGCTCTTAAATAGTACAGCGATGTACATTCCAAATCCAGACTACACAAAACCCGCCCCGCGCTCCACTGCCGCGGGTCCGGTTTTCTTTGC
>JAZSQO010000131.1:0-6639 GCA_045538015.1 Acutalibacteraceae bacterium
TCGTTCTGTGAGCCAAGGAGTTGTACAAAAGGATTGTCTTCCTAAGACCGGCTTGGCCCCCGACTTTGAGCTTGCCGAGGAATCGGACGCCATCGGCGGACAGCTCAACGCATACACCACCAAGGAATACACCTGCGTCTACTCAAGAGCGCTGGACAGCCATCTTGACCGGGCGCTGGATCTCATAGCCGATATGGCGCTCAACTCGAGGCTGGCGGAAAGCGACTTCGAGATCGAGCGGGGCGTGATACTTGAGGAGATCGGAATGTACGAGGACAGTCCCGAGGATCTGATGATCGACGGGCTCTACTCCACCATGTGGCCGGGCACCATGCTGGGAGCCAATATCCTCGGCACCCGCCAGACCATTTCGGACATGACCACCGCCCAGCTCCGGGCTCATATGGCCGAGCAGTACACCGGCTCGCGCATCGTGTGTGCCGTAAGCGGCGCCTTCGACCCGGAGACGGTGACCAGGCGGATATCCGAGCACTTCGGCGGCCTGAGCAGGGGCGATGTTCCCCTGAAGGCCGATCCCGCCGCCTATCACAGCGGCATAAAGGTCATCGAGAAGGATTTTGAGCAGACCCATATCGGCATCTGCTTCCCGGGCGCCGCCTACGGCGACTCCCGCCGGCAGGCTCTGGGTATCCTCAATTCCATCTGCGGCGGCAGCAGCTCCTCCCGCCTTTTCCAGCGCATCCGAGAGGAGCTGGGACTGGCTTATTCCGTGGGCTGCTCCACCACCGCCTACATGGCTGAGGGTATGTTCGAGGTGGACGCCGCGGTCTCTCCCCGCAACGAGGAAGCCGCCGTGAGAGAAATGGTAAATCAGCTGTGTCTCCTGCGCCGGGACGGAGTTACCGAAAAGGAATTTACCCGCGCCAAGGAGCAGCTCAAGGCCTCGGTGGTCATGGGGCTCGAGGGCAATTCCGCCGTGGCCGCCCATATGGGTCGGGGCGAGCTTCTTTATGGCCGCATAAGGAGCGAGGACGAGGTGCTGGACGCCATAGACGCCGTGACTCTCGAGCAGGTCAACCAGGCGGCCCGGGATTTCATCGATTTTGATAATTATTCGCTCTGCGCGGTGGGAAAAATCAGAGATGCGAGCATATATGATAGGGTTGTGCGCGAGGCTGTTCTCTGATATAATATAGTTTAACCCGGTTTATCACTTTAACCGGGTTTATCAAGCGAAAGTGCAGGCGGCCCTTGGCCGCGGGAGGATAAAGAGTATATGAAAGCGGAAAATGCCGGACGCATCGTGGTCAAGGTCGGAACCTCCACCATCACCCACGAAAGCGGCCGCCCCAATATCAGATGTATCGAGCTGCTGTGCCGTGTGCTGGCCGACCTTAACAACTCCGGCCGTGAGATAGTGCTGGTCACTTCCGGCGCTGTGGGCATGGGCCTTGGCCGTCTGGGTCTCACGGAACGTCCCACCGACACCGCCGGCCGTCAGGCCATGGCCGCTGTGGGTCAGTGTGAGCTGATGTTCCTTTACGACAAGTTCTTCACCGAATACGGCAAGAACTGCGCTCAGGTGCTGCTCACCGGAGACATCATTGATGACGACAAGCGCAAGACCTGCGTGGTCAACTGCATCAACGCCCTGCTGGGCATGGGAATAATCCCCATCATCAACGAAAACGACGCCGTTTCCGTCGATGAGCTGGAGGGACACAACATCGGCGACAACGACAATCTCTCGTCCATCGTCGCCCGGCTCATCGAGGCCGATACCCTCATCATGCTCACCGATACCGACGGCCTTTATGACCGCGATCCCCATTCCAGCACCGAAGCGGTGCAGATTCCCGTGGTGCTGGAGATCACCGACAACATCCGCGCCATCGCCGGAGGCAAGGGATCCAAGCGAGGCACCGGCGGCATGACCACCAAGCTCACAGCCGCCGAAAACGCCATCGCTCAGGGCATCGACGCCTACATACTTTCCGGCAGTCACCCGGAGGCTCTCTACGACCTCATCGACGGCAAGCCGGTGGGCACCCATTTTGTCCCGCCCCGCAAGGACTGAGCCGGACGCTGTCTGAATAATCCCAACTGAAAAGAGGTACCGTCATGCTTGATCTCAACACCATGGGCGCCCGTGCCAAGGAAGCGTCCCGTGTGCTTTCCACCGCTCCGGCGTCGCTGAAAAACAGCGCTCTGGAGGCCATGGCCGCCGCCCTTGTTGCCCACACGGAGGACATTCTCCGGGCAAATGAAGAGGACATGGCCAACGGCATTGCCGCCGGTCTGTCTGTTTCCCTGCAGGATCGTCTGCGCCTGACCGCGGAGCGGGTTAAGGGCATGGCGGAGGGCATACTGGAAACAGCCGCTCTGGCCGATCCCTGCGGTGAGATCATAAGCGGCGGCATCGGCACCAAGGGCCTTGCCATCCGCAAGATCCGCGTGCCCCTCGGAGTTATAGGCATAATCTGTGAGGCCCGCCCCAATGTCACCTCCGACGCGGCGGCTCTCTGCCTCAAGTCGGGCAACGCCTGCATCCTGCGCAGCGGCAAGGAGGCCATCATATCCAACAAGGCCATCATGTCCGTACTGCGTTCGGCGGTGGAGAGCGTCGGTCTGCCCGCCGACTGCATCCAGCTGGTGGAGGACACCTCCCGCCAGAGCGCCAATGACCTCATGCGCCTCAACGAGTACCTCGATGTGCTCATTCCCAGAGGCGGCGCCGGTCTGATAAACGCCGTGGTGCAGAATTCCACCGTTCCCGTCATCGAAACGGGCACCGGCAACTGCCACTGCTTTGTGGACGCCTCGGCCGACATCGCCATGGCCGCCGATATCGTGTTCAACGCCAAGACCTCCCGCCCCAGCGTGTGCAACGCCCTTGAGACCCTTCTGGTGCACAGGGATATTGCACAAAGCGCCCTGCCGGTCATTTACGACCGCCTGAAGGAAAAGAATGTGGAGCTCAGAGGCTGCGAACGCACCCGGGCCATCCTTGGCGACAGCGTGGTTCCGGTGACCGACATCGACTACGACACCGAATTTCTTGATTATATCCTCGCCTGCCGGGTGGTGGACAGCCTCGACGAGGCCATCGGCCACATCAGAAAATACAGCACCGGCCACAGCGAGTGCATAGTTACCAGATCCCTTGAAAGCTCCCGCCGCTTCACCGCCGAGATCGACAGCGCGGCGGTCTACGTCAACGCATCCACCCGCTTTACCGACGGCGGCGTTTTCGGACTGGGAGCCGAGATCGGCATTTCCACTCAGAAGCTGCACGCCCGCGGCCCCATGGGACTGCGCGAGCTGACCAGCATGAAGTATATTATCGAAGGTGACGGGCAGATAAGATAACAGCGGCCCGTGAGCATCGGGGAACGACAGCGAAGGATGGAGGGATACCGTTGTCCGGCAGCAACAACCGACCGAGCGGAGGCAAGCGCCCCAACTCGCCGCGATACAGCGAACGCTACGGCAAGGGCCATGTGAACCCTTATCTGGCGGGACAGCCCAGGCAGGATATGCTCTACAAGGAAATCGAGGAGCGGCAGAACGCTGTACGGGCCGAAAACGAGCTGGAGGCCAGAAGAGCGGAGGAAAGAGCCTCCCGGACAGCCGCCTCAGGCGCAAGGCAGGAGGCTCAGCGCGGAGCGGAGGCGGGGAACGGCGCTCAGCCTTCCCACAGCGCTCCCGTCCGCAAAAAGGCAAGAGAGAAAACCATGTTCAACGGAGCCGTGAAAGATCCCAAGCTTCAGGAACGGCTCAGAGAAATACAGGAGCAGGCCATGCTTGAGGCAAGGGCCTTCCGGGAGGACAGTCAGCCGAGCGACAACGGCTTTGACGACATGGACACAACGCCCGATGTAAAGCTCAAGCTGTCGGAGGACAACAAGCCGCTCATTGCCCTTGAATCCCGGGACAGCGACGGCCGTCTGAATGTCAGATGGGTGCCGGTGGTGCTGTCCGACGAGGAAATGGAGGCCTTCTTCCCGGGCGCAGAGCAATCAAAGGACAGCAGGGGGATCAAGTTGGAGGAAAAGAAAGAGCTGGAAGCCAAAACCAAAAAAGAAAAAAAGGATTCCCGCGATGAGGATGAGCTGGTGCTCATTCCCATGGAGGGAGAGGATAAAGAGCCGCCCGCAGCGAAGAAGGCCGAGGCCGCCGCGGCGGTTGAGATTCTGGAAAGCGCCCCGGCCAAAAAGGAAAAGCGCAAAGAAGCTCCCGGCGGCCGTTCCTACATCGACAGCCTGCCGGCCATCACCCTTGAGGAGGCCGGAGTGACCGAGGAGCCGGAGGTTCAGCCCGAGCCGGTTTCGGTGCCGATAATCATCGCCGCCGACAGGCCGGAGGACAAGGAGGACGAACCCGGGGAGGATAATTCCGGGGACGAGGAATCCGACGCCGAACCGGAGGTATCTGAGGAGCCGGAGGAGGAAACCGAAGCGCCGACCGAAGAGACCGGAGACCCCGAGGAGGAGCCTGAGGACGGTGAGGAAGAGGCCGAAGCGCCGGAGGAAGAACCTTCCGCCGAGGACACCTCCGCCGAAGAGCCTGAGGAGGAAGAAGCCGAAGGATTCCAGCCTGAGGACAGCGAAGAGGATGATTCCTCCGAAGCTCAGCCTGAGGAGGAGAGCGAGCCGGAAAAGGAACCGGAGGAAACCTCCGAAGAAGATTCCGCTCAGGAGGAAGCCGTCGCTGAAAGCCCTGAGGACGATCCTGAAAAATCTGAGGAAGAACCTGAGACCACAGCCGCGGATGCTCCCGCAGCAGTGGAGGATATTTCGGCCGGAGAACCCGCTGAGGAGGAAGCTCCCGCGGAGAGATCCGAGGCAGAGGAACAGCCCAAAAAGCAGCCGGGGCAGATTCCGGAGCGGCCCAGGCACAAGCGCCGCCGTTCCCGACCGGACGATGTGGCCGCGGCCGTGGAGGAAGAACCCTCCCCGGAGGAGACCTCGGAGGACGAGGATCCCGCCGGAAAGCGCACCGCCGTTGCCGCAAGTCCGCTGTACGACGACCTGAACGCCAGCGACCGCTACACCCAGCGCCGCTATCTTGAGGCCGTGAGGCAGGATGACTCGCTGTTCATCCGCAAAAGAAGGCCGGGAAACAACGCTCTGTTCCCGACGGCCGACGGAGCCAGAATGCCCAAGTACATCGACGACGATGACTTTGTGGAGCGCTGGCTCGGAAATGAGGAGGAAGAAGACATGGCATCCGAAACCAAGCGCAGAAGACGCAGGATATCCACCTTTATCGGCGCGGCCACCATGGTGCTGGCGCTGATAGGCTTCATTGCCATTGCCCGGTGGGGCATAGGCCTGCTGAGCGGCATCGGCAACACCGACACCCAGAAGTCGGAGTACGCCGAGTTCATTTCGCCCATCGTCATGAGCGAGGTGCCGGTGTTTGAAACATGGGACGCCATCCCTCAGGATAAGCTGCTCCAGAGCGCGGTGTTCAGTGTGCTGGAGGACATGGACGTCACCTACGAGCGCGACGACACCGGCAAGTTCATCATTCCCTCCACCGACATCGTCAACGCGGTCAAGGAGCTGTACGGAGCATACAGCACCGATCCGGCGCAGGACGAGGAGATAAACACCCAGATCCGCAACGCCCTCTACGGCTCGGCCGGCGAGGACACCACCAACACCGATGTCTACTATGTTGACATGGAGGACAGCTTCCATGTGGCCGACGGCCTTTCCGGCCCGGCTCCGGAGGTCACCGACATCTCCCGCCGGGACGAGACCATCACTCTGGTCGTCCAGTATCTGGAGGATCTTGAGGGCGGCTCCGGCGGCATACTCTACGCCCGTGAGTACATCCTCACTCTGGACGGCGACGGCTATTTCGTCAAGGCCATCCGTGAGTATGAAGAATAAACCAACCAGTAATCAATTCACCGAAAGGAAGTAATAAAAAATGTTCAAGGACATGATCGATTCCATTGGCTTTACCGCGCAGTACGATCCCGATGTTGCCGCCGCCATGGGCGAGGAGCTTTCCCGCCAGCGCCGCAACCTTGAGCTCATCGCCTCTGAGAATATCGTTTCTCCGGCTGTCATGGCCGCTATGGGCAGTGTGCTGACCAACAAGTACGCCGAAGGCTATCCCGGCAAGCGCTACTACGGCGGCTGCCAGTGCGTTGATATCGTCGAGGAGCTGGCCAGAAACCGTGCCTGCGAGCTGTTCGGCGCCGACCACGCCAATGTTCAGCCCCACTCCGGCGCTCAGGCCAACATCGCCGTTTATTTCTCCCTGCTCAAGCCGGGCGATACCGTGCTGGGCATGAATCTGGCCGAGGGCGGACACCTGACCCACGGTTCTCCCGTCAACATCTCCGGCTCCTACTTCAACTTTGTTCCCTACGGCGTAAGCCCCGAGACCGGATACATCGATTACGATGCCCTTGAGAAGCTGGCCAAGGAAGTCAAGCCCAGAATGATCGTTGCTGGCGCCAGCGCCTATCCCCGCGCCATCGACTTCGAGCGTCTGAGCGCCATCGCCAAGAGCGTTGACGCCTATCTGATGGTTGACATGGCTCACATCGCCGGTCTGGTTGCCGGCGGTATGCACCAGAATCCGGTGCCCTATGCCGACATCGTCACCACCACCACCCACAAGACCCTGCGCGGCCCCCGCGGCGGCATGATCCTCTGC
>JAZSQO010000158.1:0-74238 GCA_045538015.1 Acutalibacteraceae bacterium
AGCTCCGGCCTTTGCGGCGGCGGGACGGCGCTTGGCCGGGTCGGCAGAACCGGGCGCACCGGGAGCGCGCTTGCGGCGGGCGGCATCCTCTCTGCGGGGATCATAGCCCTGAGGCGGACGGCGTCTGACCGGGCGGCCGTATTCGTCGTAATAAACAGCGCCTTCCGGCTCTCTGCGGCGAATGGGCTGGCCGTATTCGTCGTAGTAATAGCCACCGCCGTAGTAGGGATCATATGGCGGCATACGGCGGACGGGACGGCCGTATTCATCGTAGTAGTAGCCACCTCCGTAATAGGGATCATAGCCCTGAGGAGGACGGCGCTTCTTGGCGCCCTGAGCACCCTGCTGAGGAGCTCTCGGATCTCGGGGATCACGAGGGCCGGGAGCGCCGTTGGGACGCTTCTTCCCCTTGGGAGCACCCTGAGGCGGACGCTTGCCGTTGGGGCCCGGGCGGCTGCCGTCGGGATTTCTGGGACGTTTCTTTCTGGGAGGCTCTCCTCCCTCAGGAGCTTCGCCTTCTTCAGCGGAGGACTTCACAGACTTTTCACTGCTTTCGCCCTTGGCCTCAGTCCGCTCAGGCTCACTCTTTGCCGAAGGTTCTTTCTTTTCTTCGGGCTCTTTGACTTCATCATCAAGTACGCTTACCATTTCACTATCCTCGTCAGGGAAAATGTGGATGATACCGGTGTCTTCTTCCTCGGGCACCTCGGCGGGCTCCGCCTTGGACTTTACGGTCTTTTCTTCCTTCGGCTCCGTCTTTTCAACCGAAGGCTTGCTTTCGGTGACCGACTTTTTCTTTTCCGGCTCCTTTGGCGCAGCTTCCGCCGCAGCCTTGGAAGCCGACGCGGCTGCCGAACCGCTCATCGCAAAGCGGTCAAGGCGCTCTCTTTTCTTTTCTTCATCCGCAATGAGGTTGAAGATATTGTCGATTTCTTTTTTATTTACGCTTTTGTACGGATATCTCTCGCTGTGGCGGCGCTGCTCATTGACACGCTTTTTTGAACGAAGAATCAGGACGAGCAGCAGGACAAGACAAAGGAAAACGACGATCTCGCAGATAATAGCCATCTTCGGAGCTTTATTCAGGAAGCTGATAGCACACAGCGCTCCCACAGCTATCAGACCAATGGCAAAGACATAAGTGGCGATGGTATACATCCGATCCACACTCGCGGCCATTCGCTGTTTCTGAACCTCCGCTTCGTCCACCGTGCGGGAGTATTCCAGTCCGGTGGAATCTCTGTTCACTGCCAAATCGCGTCACCTCCCTCATATACTTTTATTTAATGGCACTCTTATGCACATTACCGTACATATAATGTTACAATATTCGGTTAATTTTGTCAAGAAAAATACCAGTTTATCTACTGGACAAGGCCGCCCTCCTCCATCAGGACGTAGCCGGAGGTCTTATCCGAGTCGAAATACTTGTCGAAAATATCGCGGGCAACCTGAACCATGTAGCTGCCGTAACCACAGCGCTCGCCGATAATGGCCACGCCGATCTCCGGCTCGTCATAGGGAGCAAAGGCGATAAACAGCGCGTTGGCGGTGGCGTCGTCAGTGGTATCGGCAGTACCGGTCTTGCCGCCGACGGCGATCTTGTAGTCGGCCAGCAGCTCAGCCGCCGTACCGTCCTCGGTAACCGCCTTCATACCTTCCTTAACCGTGTTGATGGTTACCGTGTCAACGTTCAGCTCGTTGTAAACAACGGGATTGTCGCTGGTATCCTCAAGGACGGTCTCGGACATATCGTAGGACTTGATGGTTTTGATGATGCGCGCTTCATATCTCGTGCCGCCGTTGGCGATGGTGGAAATGTAGGCGCACAGCTGCATGGGAGTAAATTTGTTGTCGTTCTGACCGATGGCCGCGGTCAGGGTATCGGCTTCGTACCAGCCCAGTTCCTGAGCCTCTCGTTCCTCACGGCCGGCGAGGATCCCCTTGGATTCGCCCATTCCGATACCGGTGGCCACGCCCAGACCGAGCTGCTTGCAGTAGTCATTCATTCGGGTGATGCCAAGACGGTAGCCTGTGGCGTAGAAGAACACGTTGCAGGACACTCCGATGGCCTTGACCACGTCGCAGGTGCCGTGCTCATGCAGACAGTACAGAGTAAAGTCTTCGTACTGCTCAAGACTGAATTCGCCGTATCCAGGTCTTCCCTTGGCAGTAGCGTCGATACAGGAGAATGTGGTTTCGGGAGTGATGCCCACTCGCTCGGTAAGAGGAGTGTCGTTTCGCTGCTCCTCCTTGCCCTCCTGGAGGCCGGCCAGAGCGACGGCCGGCTTGAAAGTGGAACCGGGAGCGTAGGTGCCGTTGAGCACGCGGTTGAACAGAGGAGCCGCCTTGTCCGCAAGAAGATTTGCGTACTCCTTGCCGTAGGTGGCAAGGTCGAAGGAAGGATAGGTAACCGCGGCGAGCACCTCAAAGGTGCGCACATTCATAACCACAAGGGCACCGGCGTCAGCATCAATACCGGTCTTGTAGCCGCCCGACTGGGCTATACTTCTTACGACCTTTTCAAGGGATTTCTGAGCGGCGTCCTGCAGCTCGGAATCGATGGTCAGAACCACCGTATTGCCCGGAGTTGCCTCACGGGTCAGCTCCTCGTATACGATCTTGCCGGTGTCGTCGCGCTGCACCTTTCGGATGCCGTTTGTGCCCTTGAGGTAGCTTTCGTAGGTCTTTTCGATGCCGAATTTACCAATTGTGGCGTTGATGCTGTAGCCCTGCTCCTTGAGCTCTTCGTATTCCTCGGCATAGATGGGGCCGGTGTTTCCGATGAGATGGGGAGCGATGGTTCCGTTGGTGTACTCGCGGATGGGAACGACCTGAATCTCCACACCCTTGAGCAGTTCGCCGTTTTCCGCTACCTTCTCGATCGTCTCAAGAGAGACGTCCTCGGCGAAGGTGTAGGGGTTGGAGCTGGAGAATTCCATAAGCTCCATGTTAAGGCGCACGCCCATGATGATACGGGCTACATCCGGAGCCTGACCGGTAAGCTCGTACTCCTCGTACATGGTGTCCAGACAGTTCTGGGCGGTGGCGTAGGACTGAAGGTTGAGCTCGGCCTTCATCTTGCTGACTGCCGACTCCTGTCCCTCAACGAAGGTGACATATCCCGAAGGCTCGATCACGATCGGGCAGTTATCTATCCACTCTTCCCCATCCTCCTCAAGGATGCGGGTCAGCTTCCAGATGGTGTCGTTCCATCTTTCCTTGTCCATTTCGGCGCGGTTGAACATGATGCTGTAGCCCATCCGGTTTTCCGCGATAGGCCTTCCGTAGCGGTCGACGATCTCGCCGCGGGCCGCGGTGACACTCAGCGATGTGGCTGTGTATTTGATCGCTTCCGATTTATATTGTTCGCCATTGACCAGCTGCTGGCGCATGAGAATGATCTCAAAGGCGACCATTATGACGAGCACCACGCTCATCATCACAGCAAAGCGGCGGAAATATTCTTTGTTGTTTTCTCTCATAATAATGTTACCCGGTAAATGCTGAAATTTTAGGCAATACCGCATAATTCTAAGTGCGATATTGCGCAGTCAGATTTTTTGTCAGACGATACAAAAAGCGGAACCAATACTTTGTGTATTGGTGAGCATTTTTGCGAAGTATGACGGAAAAGATGCAAGCAAGATCGTGCTTAAGTTCTAAAACGGGAATTGTGCGGTGTTGCCTTTAGTCTTCCACAGTAAGGTGAGTGGCGATAGCCCGGTTAAAAAAGAACGCTATGGGCATTATCGCCGCGGTGTAGATCATCTGCGGGAGCATGAAGGCGTAGAGATAATACCACATCTTCGGATCGCTCCAGAGCACATAGAAGAATATCCAGCGGATAAGTCCCAACACAAGCAGACCGCAGATACCCAGCACCATTGCCGAAACAATATTGTTTCTCATAAGGTACACGACCAGCGCTCCGCAGGCATAGCATATAAGCATGAGGACAAGTCCGTTGAAGCCAAACACGCCGCCGGCGCTCATGTCCATGAGCAGGCCTGCCGAAAGGCCGATCCAGATGCCGGCGCCCTCGCCTTCAAACATGGCGATACTGATGGCCGCAACCACCAGCAACAATGGTTTTACCCCCAAGAAGCTCGGAAGCAAATTGGGGGTGGACTGTATAATATAAAGCACGAACAGCTCAAGGCCGTAAGCGAGCCATTTTATCTTCGGGTTTATCCAGTTATTCATTTCTCCTCCCGGTGATCCGGATCACTGACGCCGTCAGTCTTCGACATCAGAGGAAGACGGAGGCAGGATAGCGATCTCGCCGTCAACAACAGCACCCTGACCCTCAAAATAGGTTATGACATACACCTCTGTACACCCTATAACATCCGCCGCGGGGCGAACGACCGCATACAGGGAGATGTCCTGAGATTCGGCCCGGATTTCGGTAACCTCACCGATGATAAGGTTCTTCGGATAGATGCCGCCCAGACCGGAGGTGACGATAAGATCGCCGATGGTCACATCGCAGTCTCTCTGGAGATAGCTCAGCTTGGTAAAGCCGTTCTGAGCGTATTCCTGATCGCCGCCCAGAACGCCGCCGTCCTGAGTTCGCTTGTCCAGCGCGCCCACATCAGTGGACGGGCTGAGTATGGTGGTAACCTTGCTTGAAATGGGGCCAACCTCAGACACATAGCCCACAAGGCCGTCCTCGGTGATGACCGGGTCAAGGTACGCCACACCCTGCATGGTGCCTTTATCTATTATAAATGTACCGTAGGTATCGGTGACATCCCGGGATATGGCGGTGGCTCTTATGAGCTCCATATCGCCGCTGTCCTCCTTGAGCTTGAGCAGATCACGAAGGCTCTCGTAGTTCTGCTTGTATGTTTCGTAGTCCACAAGCTGCGCCTGCATCTGGCGGATCTTTTCCTTGAGCAGCTCGTTCTCGGCGCGGATCTGGTCGATGTCGGTCATGTCGCTGCCGAGGTCGTTTATGCCGCCCGACACAAGGGCGCTCAGCTTCTGGATGGGTGTGGTGATGAAGCTGGCAATGGAGGAAAAGATATTCTGCTGGCCGGATGTACTGGCCGAGTAGATCATAATGCCCAGCACAAGAAACACCGCCACAAGCAGTAATTTGAAATTTTTAGATTTTAGAAGATCACGCATATACGGTGCCTCTCGTTGCTGTCAGTAATAATCGGAAATTATCTGCGGTTGGCGTCCCAGTAGGCTCTGGGCATGATGACATCCAGACGCTTGCCGGTACCGTCAACAACGCAGTCCAGAGGACGCTCGGCGATGTGGACGGGCATACCGGTCTCCTGAGCAACCAGCTTGTCAAAGCCGCGCAGCAGAGCTCCGCCGCCGGTCAGCATGATGCCGTGGTCGATGATATCGGCGGAAAGCTCGGGAGGAGTCTTTTCAAGGGTGCTCTTGATGGCGTCGATGATGCTGGAAAGAGGATCGGCAAGGGCTTCACGGACTTCGGCGGCGGAGATGACCACATTCTTGGGCAGACCGTCAACCAGGTTGCGGCCCTTGATGGTCATGCTCTGCTCATCCTCATAGGGGAAGGCGGAACCGATCTCGATCTTGATCTCCTCAGCGGTGCGCTCACCGATGAGCAGATTGTACTTTTTCTTTACATAAGAAACGATGGCCTCGTCAAAGCGGTCACCGGCCACACGGGCTGATTCGGAGGTAACGATATCGCCGAGGGAAATAACGGCGACCTCAGATGTACCGCCGCCGATGTCGACGATCATGCTGCCGGTAGCCTCGGCAACGGGCAGTCCGGCGCCGATGGCAGCGGCCATGGGCTCCTCGATCAGGTCAATATCTCCGCCGCCGGCCTGCTTGGCGGCGTCCTCAACGGCGCGGCGCTCAACCTCGGTAACTCCGGAGGGAATGCAGATAACAACGCGGGGACGGGAGAACAGACTTGTTCTTACCGCCTTGCGGATAAAGTACTTGAGCATGGTTGCGGTGATGTCGAAGTCGGCGATGACGCCGTCCTTCAGCGGGCGAACCGCCACAATGGAGCCGGGAGTACGGCCGATCATTTCCTTGGCCTGACTGCCCACCGCGAGCACTGTGTCGCTGCGCACATCCACCGCGACGACCGAAGGCTCGCGCATGACGATGCCCTTTCCCTTTATGTAAACAAGTGTATTAGCTGTTCCAAGATCGATACCGATGTCCTTGGTAAAGAAATTCATATATTTTCTTCTCCTTTCGCGCCCTTGACCTCGTTTATTCCTCTATTAACACATTTTAGCATTCTGATTGATTCTATTATTATAACCCCGTCCGATAGTATTCTCAACAATTAATTAAACAAACCACGCAAAATTAACCTGAAGTTCACAAAATCACATTTCCATATAATCTGTCAGATTCTGAAGCCGCAGGAGCGCAGCTGACGGATAAGCAGCCCCACCGGCAGGCCGAGAATATTGTTGTAGTCGCCGTTGATGCGCTCAACAAGCATGGAGCCCATTCGGGTTATATCATATCCGCCGGGGCGGGACCAGAATTCGTTATACTTGAGATATTCGTCAATTTCCCGTTCGGAAAGCTCGAAAAAGGTGACTATCGTCCGGTCGGAAAAGCTGGTCTCGATGTAATCGCTGCAGATGTGAATGCCCGTGTAGACATCGTGCTTCTTTCCGGAAAGACGGGTGAGCATCCGGCGGGCATCCTCCTCGTCACGGGGCTGGCCGAAGGTCTCGTCATCCACCTGCACGATGGTGTCGACGCCGAGGATGATCTCGCCGTCGTTGTTGTGATCCCAGACGGACAGAGCCTTCTGGGCAGCCAGAGAACGAGCGACCTCCGCGGCGGGCAGACGCCGGCCAGTGACTTCGGTTTCGTCTATCTGCGGCGCGCGCACCTGAAAGTCAAAGCATCCGGCGCGCTTGAGCAGCGCCGCGCGGAAAGGAGATGTTGACGCAAGAATCATCTTAATCATAACAGCATCCTCCTGTATTTCATGAAGCTTGCTGCTCTTCAAAAAGCAGCTTGAAAACAAACGCGTTGCACCAGTTATCCTCGGTGAACGAGCTGTATCTGTAGGTTGAAACGGTCTTCGCCGTGTCGATTCCGGTGTTGTCGATGTTGACCGCCTGCATTGCGTAATTCATGACGCTGTTCAGCCAGTCCTCAATAATCTGGGTATCCATGCCGTCGGGAAAAATGAGATAGAAGACATCCCGATCGGACAGCACAGCCATGCGCATTTCACGGGCTATGGCCGCGCGGCCTTCATCGTCCATGCGGTCGATGAAAACGGCGTTGCGGGCGTAGAAGCTGCCCTCCTCCGACCGGCACTCAGGCAGGTCGAAGTTATAGAAATTGCGGGCGTTTTCGTCCTGAGCGTCCACCGCTTCCTCGGTCAGCATGATGTAGTTCGGGGAAACATTGTGGTTGGAAGCGATATCGGCGTCGGTCAGGTTGAAGTAATTATGGGACATAATGCCGTAGGCGCTGAATTCCGTGGGATCGTTCCATGTGACATCCACATGGTACCAGCTGCCATCAACCGACACGATGTTCCACATATGTCCCTCTTCCCGGCAGATACCTTTGACCGTCATGCTGGAAATACCAACACGATTGAGCAGCAGCTTGAAGGTGCGGGCATAGCCGGTGCATATGGCACGGCCGTTGACCAGCGTTCCGTACACGGTAGCCGCCGGGTCGTTGCCGGAAATATCCACCGCCGCCTCCTCGTCGTACTGCACATCACGCACAAGGCAGTTGTGTATTATCATTTCCCGGTCGTATTCGTTCAGACCCGATTTGATCTCACGAAGAATGCCCGAGACCTTTTCGGCAATGGCACGGGCACGGTCGGGAATCTCCGCGGCCGGCATACTGCTGTAAAGGGTGATGTAAAGGCCGTCGTGGGCGTTGCGGCCGAGGGTGTAATCACCGTTGAGCCAGAAGGCCTCAGGATGATCGGCCAGCACAGCCTCCTTGACCTTGAATATCTGTACTGAGGAGAGGTCGGGAATCATTGCACGGCAGAGCTGATAGACTCCTTCCCCGTCTCCCGGCTCCTCAGTCACGCGGAATATGCTCTGCTCCACACTCAGATAGGCCTGACGCTCTTCGTCGGTATGGAGGGAATCATAAGCCGTTTTGTCCTCTATGGCGGCGTAGCCCGGATGGCGAGGGAGGGCAACGGAAACCTCGGTGTACTCCTGCTCCTTTTCTCCGAACAGATCCAGCGACACGGAGTTCATTACCTCGGAAAAGGACGCGCCGTTCTGGATATCGTTTATGGCCGCACAGCCGCAGAGCTGAGCCGCCACCGCCGCTGTCAGCAGCAGAGCCGATATTTTTATCCATCTTCTGGGCTTCATTGCGCGTCCTCCGAAAAAAATGCTACTCCACTCCCCGGTAGTAAAGTCCCCGGGTAACGGCACCGCTGACGGCGCCTCCATGGCGATATGAACGGAGGATATTTCCGACAGCGTCGGCATCCTCCACCGTAAATCTCATTATATGATGCTCGGCTCCGGATATTTCCCGGATACGGCCGGTCATGTCCAGCGGCACACAGTTAAAAATCTCCGTGCAGCCCATACGGCATCGTGTGGCAAAGCTGTTGCCCTTCCGGTCTGTTATGGCACAGCCATCCGGAGTGCCGGGACAGCCGCCCAGCGCCGAGGGACAGTTCCTTGTGAGCATGAGCGGAAGGTGACCGTAAACTATTACGCCGCGAGGAATATCGCCTCCGAGCGACGCGATCCGGTTCAGAGTCAGCTCAAAGCTCAGCTCACAGCCGGTGATGCCCAACTTCTCAAGCTGCTCTATGGAGCAGGAGTTTGTGACATTGAGTCCAAAGCCGCCGTAGGGCACCAGCCCGGCGGACAGCACCGGCTCGATGATGCCGATGTTGTGTATCATGCAGGTTTTTATACCGCATTGCGCCGCCTCGGCAAGGAGCGCTCTGATTTTGTCCTCGTTGCCGAAAAGCCCCCGGGGCGCTTCCACACACACCTCGGCTTTCAGGCTCTCCCGCAGCCGCAGAAGATTCTCCCGGCCGCACTCAAAGGGAACATAGATCCGGCTGACGTTCTCCGGAAGATTCTCCGGTATCTGGCCGATGTGAGAAAAAACCGCGTGCAGCTCAGTCTGGGCCGCTGTGTGGCTCTCTATTCGCGGCGTAAGCCAGCTGCATGATATCGGTTCGCACTCTCTGCGCTGCCCGGTAAGCTCCGCAAGGGCATCGCGGCGCAGTGCATTTACCGCCGACGCCGGCATGAACAGACCGTCGTCTATGGCGCATTGAATATCGCCGGGGACAAAGGCAGTTCCTCCCGTTTTGGCCAGACGGGCCGAAAGCTGTTGGGCGGAAATGCTGCCGCCGTCGCTTTCGAGGGGAGGCTCTCCGGTCACCTTCACGCTGTGACCGTCGCTGTCCCGTGCTTCAAGGGTTACGGGTTTGCCGCGTCTGACCTCGATGGTCATGTCGACGGGAATCCGGCCCCGTTCTTTTTTGTAAAGCTCGTGAAGAGAGGCGTAAACCGAGCCGTCCGCCGCGGTGACGTCGTCCTTTGTGCGGTGGCCGAACATGGCCGCTCCTCTTCGCGCGGTGAAGTATCCGTCGGTAAAGCCGGAGCGGGAGAAGATCGCGGAAAGGTCACCGGCAAGTCCGGAAGGAACCTCCTCCCCTCTTGCCTTGGCGCCGCAGACCGCTGTGGCCGCCGCGCAATACTCCGGGCGCTTCATGCGTCCCTCGATCTTCAGGGAGCGAACTCCGGCCCGAGCCAGTCGGTCGATATGCTCCACATGGGACATATCCTTAAGGCTGAGGGCGTATTCACTGCTTCCCGAACGGAAAGGCAGCCGGCAGGGCTGGGCACATCGTCCCCGGTTGCCGCTGCGTCCTCCAAGCATGGCGCTGAAATAGCACTGGCCGGACACGCACATACACAGCGCGCCGTGTACAAAGGCCTCCAGCTCAACGGGAGCATTCTCCGCCATTTTCTCTATCTCGGCTCCGCTCAGCTCTCTGGCAACGACCGCGCGGGTAAAGCCCATATCCTTCAGCACCGGAAGAGCCGCCGGATTATGCACGGTCATCTGGGTGGAGGCGTGGAGGTGCATATCAGGCGCGGCCTGCTTCATAAGCATGGCAAGGCCGAGATCCTGCACGATCACACCGTCCGCCGGCAGAGCGCATACTGTCTCAAACAACTCGCGCGCCTGCTCCAGCTCATCGTCAAAAAGCAGGGTGTTCATGGCCACATACAGCTTCACTCCGTATTCACGGCAATAGGCTGCCGCTTCCACAAGCTGGTCATGGGTGAAATTCTTTGCCGACTGGCGTGCGTTCATACTGCCCGCGCCGAGATAAACGGCGTCGGCTCCGGAACGAACCGCGGCGGCAAGCTGCTCCGGAGAACCCGCGGGAGCGAGCACCTCCGGCCTGTTATCGGAAATAATCAACGATCGTCCAGCTCGGCAAGACGGAGTCTGAGACCCTGCAGCTCGCGGCGCAGACGCTCAACCTCACGCTTGGCCTCGTCAGCCTCAAGGCGGGCACGCTGGCTTTCCTCGAGATACTCCTTGATCTGGGTGCGGAGGTTATCAGAGGTGTCGTTGGCCTTGTGGCAGTCATCGGCATAGGACAGGGCGCATAGCACGGCGGCCATGGTGGTGGACACTCGCTGATTCTCGCTGAGCATATCGTTCATCCGCTGATCGACCTCTTCGCCGATCATGCGTATGTACATATCGTCGTCTTCAGAGGTGATGTAGTAATCCTGTCCGCAAATGGTGAGCTTAACCTTGTTTTTCATAGTGTAAAACTTTCTCCTTATTTTTCTTTTTATGAATCAAAATCCATTGTCATACAAAATATATTATACAATATTATAAATCGCTTGAAAAGAGTAATTATTATATTTTAAGCAGAAAATACCGGTTTATTTTTCAGATGTTTTCAGCATTTTGCATCCCGCGCGTCAAACATCCCTTTTCATCCCGGAGTATCCCGCCACAACGAAAACGAGAAAATGTATGCCCAGCGAAAGTATGCAGGATATAAAATCACACTCGCTGTTGTATGCCACTCCGCACAGCGGGATGGTAAGGTCATAGCAGAAGGGCAGCAGGAGCCCGACTATCCTCGAATCGATCACGCCGGAAAGAGGTGCGGTGGCCATGCCGGCAAGAGCCATTGTCACGGCAGCTGCCGCCGACGCTCCTCTGGAGCGGGTTATCGTTCCAACGGCGGCGCACAGCGCGATGACCACAGCGATCATCCCGCAGCCGCACAGAAACACGGTGAAAAGATGGGTACTCCATGTGGTGCTGTACACCGAGCCGTTCCGATAGCCCACATAAACTCCGTCGGATGGGCTCATCAGCACGCCGCAGCCTATGCCCGCCGCCGCGTAGGACACGCCCAGAAGCAGCCAGCCCAGCAGCAGAGATGTCATCAGCTTGGCAAGATATATCTTTATTCTGGTCACCGGGCGGGAAAAGATCATCCGGATGGTTCCCCGGGAATACTCACCGGCAAAGATGTCCGAAGCGAACACCGAAGCCATCACTCCGGCGGCAGGGATCATGAGCCACAGACAAAGCACCAGCGAATAATAGCCCGTCCAGTCCCGAAGAGGCAGGGCTTTCTCCAGACGATATTCCGCCACGGCCTTTTCGCGCACAAGCTGTGCCATCTGGCGCTCGTACACGACCCTGGCACTGCCTTCGGCGTCGGTGAGCAGCACTGCAGTGTCGGCTATTTCCTTGTCGCATTCCTCTATGATTCCGTTTATCTGATCCTTCCACGGCGTACGCTCGTCAAAGACCGCGAAAGCCGCCTCGCTGTGTTCGGTAATGAAGATTCCGGAAGGATCAATGCCGCTGTTCCTGATGACCGAGCAGAGGAAGGACAGCACAAAGCTTAGCACAAAGATGGACACAAAACAGCCAAGAATGCTGCTTTTGCTCCACAGTTTGCGCTGTTCGGCCTTGAAGGCTCTGAAAAATTTATTCATAGCCGCCACCTCCGTCATAAGGTCCGGGAGCCTCTCTGTAGGTCACCGGCTTGAGCCTGAGCATACGGTAGTAGGCCTCCTCCAGCGTCATTTCGATGGGAGTCAGCTCATAGACCAGATGTCCTCTTGCGTAGAGCATACTGATGATCTTGGGTATCATGGCCTGCTCGGCATCGACGATGATGGCGTCGCCGCGTATTTCGGTGACAACGCCCGCCGCCTCGCATATGTACGGCGCCGCCGCCTCCGGACGGTCAAGGAGTATCTTGTGGCGCAGCTTGCTGCAGTTGGCCTTTTTGAGCGTATCCACGGTACCCACTCCGATGAGCACACCGTTATCCATTATGCCCACCCGGTCGCACAGCTTTTCCAGCTCGGTCATCTGGTGAGAGGTCACCAGCATACTCATTCCGTATTCCTCGGCCAGACGGCGGAGGAGACGGCGCAGGTCAACCACGGAAACCGGGTCAAGGCCGTCCAGCGCCTCATCTATTATGAGCAGACGGGGCGAATTGAGCAGAGCGGCGGCGATGGCCAGCCTCTGCTTTACGCCCGCCGGATAGCTGCTGAACTTATCTTCTATATATACATCCAGCTTGAGGAGGGAGATGATCTCCTCCACTCTGGACACGGAAATGCCGCCGTACATATCGGCGATGGTCATAAGGTTGGCCATGCCGGTCATGTAGGAGTAAAACTCCGGCCGGTCGGGCACAAATCCGATCTGGCGCATACAGCTTTCGTAGTCCCTGTACATACTGGTGCCGTTGATGAGGATGTCGCCCTCATCGGGCATTACAAGGCCGCCCACCAGCCGCATCAGAGTGGATTTACCCGCTCCGGTGGGGCCAAGCAGCCCAAGAATCTCGCCGTGACGGACATTGAGATTCAGCTCCCGCACGGCTGTTATCGGGCCGAAGCGCTTGGTTATTTTTTCAACTGAAAGAGTGAGTACTGCCACCGTTCAAGCTCCTTTCCGAGGACGGATTTCCCACATTACTCCAACTTGATATGTTAGCATAAAACACACCGTTTTGTAAATAGCGGAATTGCCAGCTATTTTACGCAAAATCATGCCCGAACAGCCGGAGATTCTCCCTTATCGCCTTCAAAAGGTTGCTGAACATCCGTTTTTGACATGAAGCAAACCATTTTGTCATGCAATGACAGCCGAATTTTACATATTTTGCCCATAATGCGCATTGACAGTTAATATAATTTGTAATATAATTACATCAACAAAGATAAATAAGTGCGAATAAAATTTGTATTCTGATGAATCAAGGAGGTTTTGAGCATGGCAATCGACAACGGACGCGCCTCGGCAATCGCCGCCGACCTGAAGAGCAAGGGCGTCACACCGGCAGACATCGAAAAAGAGATAAACCTGCGAAACAAATGGGGCCGGATGCAGAACGACTCCATGCGAGCCTACACCACCGAGGAACTTGCCGCGGCCGCGGCAAAGTTATAATAAAATCACAGCTGCCCGTCCTTTGTCGCGACGGGCAGCTGTTTTTTTCGTAGTGTCTCTGGGACGACGGCTGACTCATAAGCAATCCTGGCGCAATGATTGTTGCTTCTCTGCAATTCCATGGACAAATGCCGCCAATTCTTCCGACTGCAGCAGTGTAGCCATATGTTTTCCGTGAATATACATCATATCCTTGTCTGGAGCACAGATGCTTTCAAAATACCTCTCAGCCGCTTCAGGGTTACTGCTTTTATCCTCATCAGCCAGAAGCATATAGACTGGCATCTCATAATCTTTTTTCGTAGGAAGATAAATGTCGTTATTAAGCAGGTTATAATATGTAACTGCACCGTTCCCCGCTTCTTCATAGCAGCACAGCACCTTATACAAATCCATCAAGGAATAGTATGGGCTGAAGAATGTGGCGGCAACAAGGTTTTCGTCAGAATCTTTGAAGAAATTTCCTGTAACATCATTCTGAATATCAGCACGATATTTATCACTTAGCTCGTATAGAATCATTTCACTTTCATTTCCTATTTCGCTCCCGGCCGCTGTTACTTCCCACTCATCAATCTTCTGCGCTCTCTCATGATCCTCTTCAGATAATTTTCCACTTGTTTTCAAGTAATCAATGATGTTGTAGGCGAGAAAATGCTCGCTTCTGTCGTCGTAGAAATCGTAACCGACATAATTCACCAGGTACGGGCTCAACACTATGCAGCACTCCAGCTTTTCCGAGTGATTCTGGGCAAAATCCAATGCATAGAAAGCCCCCCACGAAAAACCCATGACAGTCAGTTTATCCTTGCCGAGATAGTCAAGCAGATAGTCGGTGACAGCATCAATATCCTCGCGCATCACCTCCATTGTGAGCTGATCGTACTGAGGGTCATTGATCCATGTCTTGCCGCTGTTGCGATAGTCCCACTCAACAACGGTATAATCATCGGCAAGTTTTCGCAATATTTTATAATTCATATAGCTGGTGGATCTGCCCGAACCAATGTGCAGTGTGAGATGATTCAGACGGCGGGTAGGATCACCAGGAGCACCGTGCAGATACAGCAGTATCGGGTTATCTTTGTTCTCGCTGTAAATATTCATCCACATTTGCTGACCATTAATATCTACATATCTGGCTTCGTTTATGCCGCCTTCGGGCGTGCTGCTGTTTATTGCTCTGCCGATGCTTCGAACAACAAGCATCAGCACAATAATACTGGGCAAAACGATCAGCGACCATTTGAATGTTTTTCCTATGACTTTCAAAAACTTTTTCATTTTGTTGCACCCCGAAATCCAATGTTTTCGCTCTGTTATTGGGTAAATCAGATTGCAGACAGCCCAAAAATCATAACCCTCTCCCGCCTGTCATTTCCATCAAACAAATCGCCGCAGGATATCTCGTCGTAAAACATCAGCTCGTCCACGGTCATAAGATAAGATATGTATTCATCCGATGGATAATAAAAGAACAGCAGCACTTCCCTCGGATTCTCATAATAGGATTCAAGGATCCTCGCCATCACCTTACGCAGCAGCTCCACGGAAAAGGGGTTGAAGAAATAGCACCTGCTGACCTCAGCCGGTACCTCATACTCCTCTGCCCTTGCCTGCACAAATTCCGTTACCGCGCCGGAAAGGGCTGTCTTCCGGTTTTCCAGCGCCTCCCGATAAATACCTTCGTCATATTCGATTCCGATGGTTTTCGCTTCGGTCTGATGGGCAAGAAAAAAGCTCACCCTGCCTTTCCCGCAGCCGTAATCCAGAAGCACGTCGCCTTTGCCGATCAGTCCGCTGTCAGCAATACGCTGCAGTACACAGTATGGCGTGGGCTCGTATGGATAGCGATACCGGTCGGAATGGCTGTCATCCCGGCCGACGGTTCTTATTTTCAGTGCTTTATCCCAGATGCTCTCGTTGTCTGTCATATATAGTTACAATCCATGTCTCAGATTTATCTTCTGTTATTATACAGTAAGCCCGATCAATTATCAACAATAGGTTCAGCAGCCGAGCTCTCTTCCCTACTTTCCGATATGTTGTGATTTTTCTATTGTACACGGGCGCAAAATGTGATAGAATACATACGATAATCAACTTTTGGGAGGAAACCAATAATGTCCGGACATTCCAAATGGAGTACCATCAAACGCAAGAAGGAAAAGACCGACGCTGCCCGTGCCGCGGTATTCACCCGCATCGGCCGCGAGATACAGATCGCTATCCGCGAAGGCGGCGGAGCTGATCCCGCTTCCAACTTCAAGCTTCGCGACTGCATCGCCAAGGCCAAGGCCAACAATGTGCCCAACGACAACATCGATCGCATTATCAAGAAGGCTGCCGGCGGCGGAGACGGCAAGGAATACGAGGCTCTGACTTACGAAGGCTACGGCCCCTGCGGCGTTGCCGTTATCGTTGAAACTCTGACCGACAACCGCAACCGCACCGCCGGTGAGATGCGCCACTACTTTGACAAGTGCGGCGGCAACCTCGGCAACTCCGGCTGCGTGTCCTTCATGTTCAAGCAGAAGGGCATTCTGGTCATCGAGCGCGAGGAATACGACGAGGACACCGTCATGGAGCAGGCTCTTGAGGCCGGCGCCGCCGATTTCCAGGCCGACGACGATGTCTATGAGATCTTCACCGAGCCTGAGGATTTCACCGCTGTGCGCGAGGCCCTCGAGGGACTGGGCTACAGCTTCGTTTCCGCCGATGTGGAGAAGGTTCCCGATACCTACACCTCCATCGCCGACGAGGACGCTTCCATCAAGATGCAGAAGCTGCTGGATATGCTCGAGGAAAACGACGATGTTCAGGCCGTCTGGCATAACTGGGAAAACAACGACGAAGAATAATCACCGAATCAGCAGCGGCCGCGAAGGATGCAAACGCATCTCTCGCGGCCGCTTTTCTGTATCAATCGTAAATTCCGGATGAAAGGTATCGCTCGCCCGAGTCAGGCAGGATGACCGCCACGGTCTTTCCGGCGTTCTCCGGGCGCAAGGCCACAATAGTGGCCGCGTACATCGCCGCGCCGGAGGAAAAGCCGGTAAGCACACCCTCGGTCTGAGCCAGACGGCGGCAGGCTTCCACCGCCTGCTCTGTGGTGACGCATACTACCTCGTCAATTATTTCCGGGTCGGTGGTTTCGGGGATAAAGCCGGCTCCTATTCCCTGCAGGCCATGCTTGCCGGGCTGTCCGCCCGAGAGCACCGGGGAATCCGCAGGCTCGACGGCGATCAGCCTGACGCCGCAGTTCTGTTCCTTGAGATATCTGCCGGCACCGCACAGCGTACCGCCCGTTCCCACTCCGGCAACGAGGAAGTCCACCTTGCCGTCGGTATCACGCCAGATCTCAGGGCCGGTGGTCATGTAGTGAATGCGAGGATTTTCCGGGTTGGTAAACTGGCCGGGGATAAAGGCACCTTCTATTTCCGCCGCAAGCTCCTCTGCCTTGGCGATGGCGCCGTTCATGCCCAGCGCTCCGTCGGTCAGCACCAGTCGCGCGCCGTAAGCGGAGAGCAGCTTCCGGCGCTCCACGCTCATGGTATCAGGCATGGTGAGGATCACGTCAAAGCCCATGGCAATGGCCGCAAGCGCCAGCCCGATGCCGGTGTTTCCGCTGGTAGGCTCTATCACGGTGCCGCCCGGCTTCAGCCTGCCCTCTGCCACAGCCTCCCGAAGCATAGCGGCGCCGACGCGATCCTTGGCGCTGCCAGCTGGATTGAAGCTCTCCAGCTTGGCCACGAGCCTTGCCGAAGTGCATCCGACCGCTGCGCTGTAGCTGTTGAGCGCCAGCATGGGAGTGTTTCCGATAAGCTCAAGTATGGAATTATATATCTTCATTCTAAATCACCTTTAGGCGAGAATCTGTCCGTTCACATAGGTGGTGAATCTGGTTTTGAGGAATTCGGCGGCACGGCGGCACAGCAGCATTCTCTCCATGAAAATCTCGTAAAATTCTATGGCGGAAAAACGCTTGCTGTCGGTGGTGAGGTGCAGCTCTATGGATGCGTTGTCCTTGTCCACAACTATGCGCGCGCTCTTTACGGAGTAATTCACCCGGTCGTGGATGTCAAAGCCGACAGTGTCCCGACTGCGGACACGGGAACGGCGTACATCACATTTGTCGGCGAGGATAAGCGCCGCCGCCACCGCGTTGACCGGCATGGCGGTGGACTCGTCGTGGTTTCCGATAGCCGTGATGACCGTTGCCGTTTCGTCCGGCTCCATGCCCATGGCGCGGAGGATGCGGAAGGCCATGATGGCTCCGCTCTGGGCGTGCTCTACGCGGTTGACCAGATTGCCGATGTCATGCATATATCCGGCGATCTGAGCCAGCTCCGCCTCACGGGGCGAATAGCCGAGGGTGGTCAGTATACTTTTTGCGGTGGCGGCCACCCGGCGGGCATGGGTGAAGCTGTGCTCGGTGTATCCGATGGCTTCAAGGGACTGGTCGGCTTTTTCAATATAGGTGTTTATTTCCGGGTTTGAGGTTATATCTTTGTAGGTAATCATATTCTTCTCCCGCATAAAAAGACCGCGGCGCGCGACCGGAAGCGGAACACGCGCCGCGGCACATTATTTACTGTCTGTAATCGAGGACGATCTCCTCACAGCTGGGCTTGTGGCATTCATACACCACTCCGGCAGAATCCATCATTCGCTTGGAGGCCACAGTGGAATCGGTGCCGGCGTACTTATCGGAAAGGTACACCACCCGGGCAATTCCCGACTGGATTATTGCCTTGGCGCAGTCGTTGCAGGGAAAAAGGGTGGTATAGACCGTAGCGCCCCGCAGAGACTTGCCGCCGGCGTTGAGGATGGCGTTCATTTCCGCGTGGACAACAAAGGGATACTTTGTGCTGTTGGCCTCTCCCTCCCGTTCCCATGGATACTCGTCATCCGAGCAGCCTTTTGGAAAGCCGTTGTAGCCGGTGGAAAGGATGATCTTATCCTCTCCCACTATGCAGCAGCCAACCTGCGTGCCGGGATCCTTGCTGCGCATGGACGCCAGAATGGCAACGCCCATGAAGTAATCTTCCCAGGAAATATATCCGCTGCGCTTCATAGCATCGCCCTCCGTCAAGCAGAATCAATAGGTGCCGAAAATGCGGTCGCCGGCATCGCCCAGACCGGGAACGATGTAGGCAGAGTCGTTGAGGCACTCGTCGAGAGCGGCGGTGAACACAGGAACATCGGGATGAGCCTCATGGAAGGCCTTGACACCCTCGGGAGCGGAGACAAGGCACATCAGGCGGATGTCGGTGCAGCCCTTTTCCTTGAGCATACGAACAGCATCAGCGGCGCTGCCGCCGGTGGCCAGCATGGGATCGGTGACGATGATGAGGCGATGCTGAATGTCATCGGGCAGCTTGCAGTAGTATTCAACCGGCTGGTGGGTGTCGTGGTCACGGTAAAGGCCGATATGGCCTACCTTGGCGGTGGGGACAAGGCTGAGCAGACCATCCACCATGCCCAGTCCGGCACGGAGAATGGGAACGATGGCCAGAGTCTTTCCGGCGATGGCCTTGCCGGTCATCTTCATGATGGGAGTCTCGATTTCCACATCGCGGAGGGGCAGGTCACGGGTGACCTCGTAGCCCAGCAGAAGAGCGATCTCCTCCAGCAGCTCGCGGAAATCCTTGGCGCCGGTGCTCTTGTCGCGCATCATGGTCAGCTTATGCTGAATGAGGGGATGATCTATAACATGGAGCATGGCATTGTCCTGAGGCGCAGCCTCAACGGCAGCCTCTTCCTTGACCTCGGCTTCGGCCTTGATCTCAGCTTCAGCCAGCTTCTTTTCGGATTTTTTGAACAGCGACATATTTTGCACTCTCCCATATTATTTTATTATACGGCACAGATCAGCGCGATATACGCCGAAAAGCGTACCTTTTTTTTAATTGTACCAAAGCCCGGCGATTTGTCAAAGGTTATTTTCATATTCTTGGCGGAAACTTTCAAAAACACAAAAAGAAGGCCGCGGCGAAGTCTCCCAACGGAGGCCTCGCCGCGGCCGAAATCATGCTTTTGTTCCGTTACTGTTAATCAACAGCTTCGGCAAGGGTGAACGCAAGGCTGTCACTTACAGCGGCAGTACCACCAAAGATGAACAGGGAATCGGCCGCAGAGCTCTTGATGAAGCTGACAGCGGAGCCGTAGTTCTTGGCGGAGACCAGCACGACCGGCATCTTCAGCTTGGCGCACAGAGCACCGCCGGCCAGCGCGTCGGGGAAGGACTCACCGGTGGCAACAGCTATGGACTTGCCGGTAAACAGGCTCTTGTAGGTCTCGTTGATCTTGACGGAGGTCTCGTAGCGATCGCTGCCGCTGATGCGGGTAACGGTAACGCCCAGCTTGGTCAGCGACTTTTCACCGGCATCAGAGATAGCGGCAGTACCGCCGAGGATAACGCCGGTCTTGCAGCTGCTGCTCTTGATGAACTCGGTAACATAGTTTTCAGCAGCGCCGGTGGTAGGAACATAGAGGATGGGATTGCCTTCGATGGCAGCGGCGGCGCTGATGGACAGGGCGTCGGGATAGTTATTGGCGTTGGCAAAGTAGAGCTTGGTGAACTTCTTGTCGGTCAGGTTGTAGAGCTTTTCGGCGATGGCAACAGAGGTGGAATAACGGTTGTCGCCGTAGATGCGCTCTATGCTGTAGCCCGCGTTCTTCAGAGCAGTGACGATAGAGTCGCTGACAGAAGCGGTTCCGCCGAGAACATAAATCTTGTTTGCTCCCAGACGCTTGAGCTCGTTGAGAACGCTCTGCTCAAGGCCGGAAGACTTGTTCTCGGTCAGAAGGATGGGAGCGTCAACGGCAGCGGCCAGAGGAACACCGGCCAGAGCGTCGGCAAACTTGAGTCCGTTGGCAAGAACAACATTCTTGGCAGTGGTCCAGCCTTCCTTGCTGATGGCAACAGAGGTCTCGATGCGGTTGCTGCCGGCAAGACGATCGGCAGCGCCGGCTCCGGACTGATCGACCTTGATGATGACAGTCTTGGTGCTGTCGGCATCGGTGGAAACGGTGATGGTTCCGGCACGGTTGAAGCCGGTATTCTTGCCGATAACGACGGGCATGGTGATGGTGTGGATGCCGTTATTGGTGCTGACAGTGTACTTGCCCATGGTGATCCAGGAATCGCTGGCGGTGATCTTGGGCAGGACATTGGAGGTAACAACAAAGTTCTTGGTGCCGCCCTCGGCAGTGAAGCTCAGGGTGGTGACATCGGTCTTAAGATCGATCTTGTAAGCCTCAACGGTGATCTTGCCCAGCTGAGTACCCTTTGCGGAGGTGATATCCTCGGTCTTGGCATCGTGGGCATAGGCGCGCAGAACATACTCTACGGTCTTATCCTTGTTGGTGTTGGCAGGAATCGTGAATCTGTTGGAAATATCAACGGTCTTCATGGGTTTTTCGGCAGAACCGACATCAATGGGGCTGCCGACCATGGTGTCGCCGCAGAACAGGGCGAGCTTGTTGTAGATATTGGAGCCGGTGAGGGTGGCCTTGAAGGTGCCGCCCATGCAGGAGAGCTGCGTCTTATTGGCGGCGTTGCCGGTATCGATGACAGCAGAGGTGATCTTGTGCTCAGGCTCGGTGATGGTTACGGTGAAAGCAGTCTCGTTGTAGGAATTATCCTTCACGGTGAAGGTATACTTACCGTAGCCGGAGAGGTTGACACCGGTTTGGGCAGCAGCGTCAGAAACGGTAAAGGAGCTGCTGGCGTTCTTGGTGTCGACATAGACATAGGAAATACTGCTCATCTGGCCGTCATCGGTGATAACGACCTTGACGGGATAGTTGGACTTGAAGGCATTGTCCGCAACCTTATTGGTCTTGTATTCTGCCTTTGTTTCGGCGCCGGCGTTGTCAACGCTGGTGACGGAGGCCACGGGAGCCGCGCTGCCGCTGTTATTGATGGTGATGGTAACAGTAGTGGTGTTGGCTGGCTTGGCATTATCCTTTGCGACGATAGTATATACGCCGTCCTTCTTGAGAGAAACGCCGTTAGAGGAGGAAGCAATGGCAGTAGCCTTGGAGTCCTTGGCCTCCTTGTAGCTGAAGCTGGAGATACTTCCGTTATCCGAAGCAGTCACCTTGACAGCGCCGCTGACATTGATGCCGGCACCGTCGGAAAGGGAAACGGAGGTCTCCTGACCGTTGACCATATACTTGGCAGTGATGACCGGCTTGGTGCCGTCACCGGGCTTGAAGTACTGGCTGCTTCCGAAGGCAACACGGCCCACACCGTCGGTGACCTTGACGTAGACAAGGCACCAGGTCTTGCTGTTGCCGGTGATGGTAATGGTGTCGCCGGATCTGAGCGTGGTCCAGTTTTCGCTGGCCTTCTTCATGGCGGTGTAGCCGGAGTAGCCGGCGGCGTTGGGACCTTCGTTGCCGTATCTTACCATGTACTGGATGGAAGCGATGCCGCTGACATTGTCCTTGGCGTCAAACTTCAGCTTGACGGTATCGCTGAACACAAGGTCGGTATCCTTCTTGTCAGCGTGGTTGGCCATACCGTAGACGATGCCGTTGATCACTTCCTTGTGGGTCTTGCCCAGAAGGATATCGGTGTAGTTTCTGTTGAGCTTGCCGGTAACATTGATAACAGAAACAGTGGGAGCGGTCTGATCGATGCTCAGATACGGGGTGTTGGCAAAGCCGTCGGCACCCTCAACATCCTCGGCGATGGCGTAAAGAACGCCCTTCTGACCGATGTTGACCTCGGTGTTGAAGATATACCAGCCGTCCTTTTTGGTCAGCTCGCTCATCTTGATTTCGGTATAGGGCAGCTTGCTGAGGTCGGTGGCGTTGGTAACGGGCTCGGGAGCCAGATAATATCCGAGGTACTTCAGGCCGCTGGCATACTTTCCGTTGTCTCTGAACTTGATTTCAGCTTTCAGATTTTCCACATCAAAGCAGACCGGATTATCAACAGAAGCGTTGGTCTTGGAGGACCAGGTGGTCTCTTCCACGGTGATGCTTACATCAGGGCCGGTGGTGTCCTTGATGATGGAGGTGTTGGAGGTGATTACCTTGTAACCGGCGTATTTATTTTCCCAGGTGTAGAAATTATCTCTGACACCCTTGGTCCACTTGCCGCCGCCAAGGAGCTTGAGGTCAGCCTCGAGAGCTTCCTCGTTATTGTAATAATCCTTGATCTTGTAGACAAAGGTGAGATTACTGCTGCAGCCGGCAAAGGCAGTGGCGCTGACACTCAGAGGCTCATCGAAGTACACATTGCGCAGAGCGGTGCACTTGTCAAAGGCGCCGGAGTGAATGATGGTGCCGCTCTCAAAGGTGACCGAGCTGAGGCGGGTGCACTCGCTGAACGCGCCGCTGTTGATTCTCTCAACTTTATCGCCGACGGTCAGGTTCTGAAGAACAGTATCCTTGGCGCAGGCGTTGTTGGCTACCAGTGTAATGTCGTAGTTGGTAACTAAGTTATCCTCGGTTCTGTGATAGAAGGTCGCCGGGATCGACATGTTCGCAGAGGACTTGTCGAAAAATCCGACCACTGTGGCCGTCTTGGCGGGAGTGTTGATCTCCACCTTCCAGGGCGAATTCTCGCCGGCCTGAGTGTAGTCGGCAAAGGCGGTCATGCCCAGGCATCCGAAGGCTGTTACCAGCGCGAGGAGTGCCGCAAGGCTTCTTTTGAATAACCTTTTCATATTATTCCTCCGATCTTATTCAACGGTACCGCGCTGTTCTCAGAAAACGGCGCAATTTCCGTTTATGAAGTAATTATATCAACACCGGCTCGAATTCGCAACTGCAAATACCAGATTTAGTGTAAAAAAAATGTAAAATGCACAACAAAACTGCCCCTCCGGACTGCTCCGAAGGGGCAAAGGGTCAATAAAATGAGATCAGTTCTCCGGCACCACGGGCAGGCTGGCAAAGCCGGCCTCCAGCTCCTCGTCCGAGGGGATGTAATCCTGCATGATGCCGTCGTTGAATTTCTGGTAGGCGTACATATCGAAATAGCCGGTTCCGGTCAGGCCGAACACGATGTTCTTGTGCTCACCGGTCTCCTTGCATTTGAGTGCCTCGTCGATGGCAACGCGAATAGCGTGGCTGCTCTCGGGAGCGGGAAGAATGCCCTCAACACGGGCAAACTCCTGAGCCGCGGCGAAAACCTCAGTCTGCTTTACGGTGGTGGCGGTCATGTAGCCGTCGTGATAGAGCTGGGAAAGCACCGAGCTCATACCGTGGTATCTCAGGCCGCCCGCGTGGTCGGAGGAAGGAATGAAGCCGCTGCCGAGGGTGTACATCTTCTGAAGCGGGCAGACGCGGCCGGTGTCGCAGTAGTCGTAGGCAAAGCGTCCGCGGGTGAGGCTGGGGCAGGATGCCGGCTCCACAGCGATGATCTTATAATCGTTCTCACCTCTGAGCATTTCGCCCACGAAGGGGCTGATGAGTCCGCCGAGGTTGGAGCCGCCGCCGGCACAGCCGATGATGATGTCCGCTTTGATGTTGTATTTGTCAAGAGCCGCCTTGGTTTCAAGGCCGATGACCGTCTGGTGGAGCAGCACCTGAGAAAGAACGCTTCCCAGCACATATCGGTAGCCTTCGTTGACCGACGCGGCTTCCACCGCCTCGGAAATGGCGCAGCCGAGGCTTCCGGAGGTTCCGGGATGCTCTTCGAGGATCTTTCTGCCTACCGCGGTGTCCATGGAAGGTGAAGGAGTGACCGACGCGCCGTAGGTGCGCATGACCTCCCGGCGGAAGGGCTTCTGCTCGTAGGAGCACTTGACCATATACACCTTGCAGTCAAGGCCGAGGTAGGCACAGGCCATGGAGGTTGCTGTTCCCCACTGCCCCGCTCCGGTCTCGGTGGTGACGCCCTTCAGGCCCTGATTCTTGGCGTAATAGGCCTGAGCAATGGCCGAGTTGAGCTTGTGGCTGCCGCTGGTGTTGTTGCCCTCGAATTTGTAGTAGATGTGCGCCGGAGTGCCCAGCTTTTCCTCCAAGCAGTAGGCACGCACCAGAGGCGACGGGCGGTACATTCTGTAAAAGCTGATTATCTCCTCGGGGATGTCGAAATAAGGGGTGGTATCGTCCAGCTCCTGAATGGCCAGCTCCCGGCAGAATACCTGCTCCAGCTCCTCGAGGGTCGCCGGCTTAAGGGTCTGTGGATTGAGCAGCGGAGCCGGTTTGTTCTTCATATCCGCCCGGACATTGTACCACTGTCTGGGCATCTCGTGCTCTTCAAGATAAATTTTGTAGGGAATTCGATTGTCTGCCATGGTTATGCCTTCCTTTCTTTGCTTCCCGGCTCTCCCGGTTCTTTGGTTTCTGCGGAACGGCATAAAAAAACTCCCATCCCGCAACTGATTTGTTGCTGGGACAGAAGAAAAACTCCTGCGGTGCCACCCGGCTTGACGCTTTCGCGCCCACTCTGCGCATACAAACATATGCCGGCCTTTGATAACGGAGCGCCCTGCTCCGTCTCACATACTTTCGCCCGATCGCGATTTCTGCTCGCCCTCGGAAGTCCATTCGGCTCGATCCTCCGCGCCGCGATCACACCATCCGCGGCTCTCTGTGCCGGAAGTAAAGGAGCTTACTCACTCTTCCTCAACGGTTTAGACTTATTGACATGAAATATAGCACAAGGAGTGGCTCTTGTCAATAGGAAATTTCCGGATATTGAATGAGGGCCGGGATGCTGTCCCGACCCTCGGATATCCTGTTTACTCTTCAAGCAGACACACAGCGTGAGCCGCTATTCCCTCTCCGCTGCCGGTGAAGCCGAGGCCTTCCTCGGTGGTGGCCTTGACGCTTACCCGGGAGATATCCACACCGCAGGCATCGGCGATGTTGCGGCGCATGGTGTCAATATACGGGCGAAGCCTGGGACGCTGGGCAAGAACGGTGGCGTCTATATTGCCTATGGAATAGCCTTCACCAGAAACGCGCTCCACCACCTTTTTCATCAGCACCAGACTGTCGGCGCCTTCAAAGGCCGGGTCATTGTCGGGAAAAAGCGCTCCGATATCCCCAAGGGCAGCCGCTCCCAGCAGCGCGTCGGAAATGGCGTGGGCCAGCACATCGGCATCCGAGTGGCCGAGAAGCCCCTTTTCGTAAGGGATATCAACGCCGCCCAGTATCAGCTTTCTGTCCTCAACCAGACGATGAACGTCATAGCCGTGTCCAATTCTCATAATTCAACGCACCTCCGTTGGCGGTGAAGATTATTTTTTTGCCGAAGCGGTTTCCTTTTCCTGCTCGGTCTTTTCACCGCTTTCGTCAACACCCTCGGTGCTCTCGCTCATGAAGATGACCTTGATGGTGTAGAAAAGCAGGTGAAGATCCTGCATGAGGGAGGCTTTTTCTATGTAAAGCACATCCATGCGGGCCTTATCCTCGAAGGTGGTGTTGTACTTTCCGTAGAGCTGGGCATAGCCGGTCAGGCCGGCCTTGACCTTGAGACGGAAGCGAAATTCCGGATATTCCTCGCATATCTGGCCGAAAAGCTCCGGTCGCTCAGGGCGCGGGCCTACAAGGGACATATCGCCCTTGAGGATGTTGATAAGCTGGGGCAGCTCGTCGATGCGGGTGGCTCGGATAAACTTGCCCACGGGCGTGATGCGGTCGTCGTTCTTGCCGGCAAGGCGGGCGCCCGACTTCTTTTCCGCGTCCATTATCATGCTGCGGAATTTGTAGAGCATGAACACCTTTCCGTTGCGGGTCAGACGCTGCTGCTTGAACAGCGCCGGGCCGCCGTCCTGCAGCTTTATAAGCAGCGCGGCAACAAGCATTATGGGGCTTGTGAGAACAAGACCGATAAGTGAGATGAGAATGTCACCGATGCGCTTGGCAATGAGCTGTTCGGTGGTAAAGCCGTGACGGCCGGTGGCATAGATGACCGAGTCACCGGAGATGACCCGGGTGGTGTTGCAGAGGATGATGTCGTGCATGGATGGGATGTAGACCGCGTTGATGTTGCGCTCGTAGCTGTAGCCGCCGAGGCGCTCTCTCAGTCCGCCGTCTATGGTGCCCATTATGAGAATACCGCAGCCCTCAAGAGCCTTGAGCATTTCCTCCTCCGGCTCACTTTCGTACATGGTGCGCACGATCTGGCAGTTCATGCTGTCGCTGATCTTGCCCAGCATACTCAGGTCGTGGGCATCGTCGCTGATGACCGCCAGCGCGAATTTGGCCGGAGTCATGTTCCGGTGCGCGTATTCCGACAGAATGAACAGTATCGCTCCGGCGATGATCTGAGCCAGCACCACGCCAAGAAGCGGCACGGGATTGAGCAGTTTCTGCGCCACAAGGGACAGTATCAGATAAAAGATCGCGTTGGTGATGATAATACCGAAGGAATAGGAAAAGAGCAGTTCCCTCCATGTTCTGTACCTGAGCTTGAAGCCTCCGTACATACTGACGAAGAGAGAAAGTGAGACGACATACAGAAACAGCACGGCGATGTTGCCCTTGTAGAAGAAGGTGGCCTCGTCGTAGAAGGTAAGATAGACATTGTAGAAGATCATGGACGCGGTGGCGGTTATCATGATCCTCCACACTATGGTCACCACTTTGATCAGGCTGGACAAACGGATATTTTTCATGTTTTTATTCTCACAATCGGCATATTCAGAGTGATTTTTCATTTTATTTTAGCACAACAGCCCAATACCGTCAACCGCTATTATCACATTATCTCCTTGATATTGCCAGCGTACAGTGCTATCATCGTATCCACAGCAGTGAGCAGAAAAAGAAGGGATTTTGTCCCTTTGCTGTGGTAATATATGTACACGCAAGCAAGGAGCGATGTATATGAAGAGCTGGGTCGAAGGCCTGCAAAGCGCCATTGAATACATTGAAGAGCACCTGACTGAGGAAATGAGCATCAGGGACATCAGCGCCTGCGCATACGTTTCCGAATTTCACTTTCAGCGGATATTTTCCGTGCTGTGCGGCATAACCGTGGGCGAATACATCCGCTGCCGCAGGCTCTCTCTGGCGGCTCAGGAGCTTTCCCGGGGCGCAAAGGTCATCGACACCGCGCTGAAGTACGGCTACGATTCGCCGGACAGCTTCGCCCGTGCCTTTTCCCGCTTCCACGGCGTGGCACCCTCGGCGGCCAAGAGCGAAAATGTAAGCCTGAGATCCTTTGCTCCTCTGCGAATATCATTATCACTGGAGGGCGGTACAATGCTCGAGTACAGAATTACACACAAGGCATCCTTCACGGTAGTAGGCAAGGCCAGAAGATTCAGTGCAGAGACTTCCTATCAGGAGATTCCCCTGTTCTGGCAGGAGTTCATGAAAAGCGACGACAGCCGGCACATCTGCGGCACCTTCGGCATCTGCCTTGACGGCGACGAAAAGAGCTTTGAGTATCTCATAGCTGACAATTACATCCCGTGGAAGGATATCCCCGAGGGTTTTGTGACCCGTTTTATCCCTGAAGGAACATGGGCTGTTTTCCCCTGCCGCGGCGCTCTGCCTGAAGCGCTGCAGAGCGTGAACACCGCCATATGGAAAGAATGGCTGCCCAACCTCAAAGGCTACCGGCTCAGCGGAAACTACAACCTTGAGTTCTACACTCCGCCCGCCGAAAAGCCAGAAGACAACTACTCGGAGATCTGGGTGCCCATCGAAAAGATATAACGCCAAAGGCGCGGAGAGAGCGAAAAACTCCCTCCGCGCTTTTTATTTTCTCATCTTCCAAGCCGGTCGGCAATATACCTGAACACCGGCCCGGCCGAGCCGCCGCCCGACTGTCCGTCCTCTACCATTACGGTGACCACATATTGCGGATTTTCCGCCGGGAAGAAGCCGGTATACCACGCCTGCATCACTCGGTGCCCGTCCCGGAAGATGCCTGTTTCGGCGGTGCCGGTCTTGGCGGCGCAGTCGACATGGTCGCTGCCGCCGGCCACGGCAGTTCCGTAATCCACCGCCGCGCCCATGAAGCTCATAAGCATCCGAGCCGTTTCTTCGGATATTATCCTGACACCCTCTCCTCTTTCGTTGACGGCAATCATTTCCAGCCGGTCGTTTACCACGCCCTCAAGAACCGTCGGCTGGATGTACACTCCGCCTCTGGCCACCGCCGCGGTCATGGCCGCCACGTGGTCGGGCGTGGCCATCAGCTCTCCCTGACCAAACGAGAAATTGGCAAGAGCCGCCGGACGCTCCAGACTTTCCTCCTCCGGCAAGCATCCCGCCGAGGTCTTATACCCATTTGCAAGCACTATGCTTCGGCCAAAGCCAAAGCGCCGGGCATAATCGAGAATGGTGTCGCCGCCCAGCTGCCGGGCAAGCTCGATGAAATAAATATTGCACGACCGGGCAAAGGCCTCCTCCATCCCTATCTCACCGTGTCCGTTCCGATTGGCGCAGTGAAACTGATTCACTCCAATCTCCACACAGCCGGTACACTCGCACAGATAATCAGCGGAGATCCCCGATTCCAGCGCCGCCGCGGCCACTACCAGCTTGAACACCGAGCCAAGATCATAGGCTGATATGGCGCGGTTCACCAGTGAGCCGTCATCCCTCTCAATAGCTCCCGCGATGTCATCCTGCTCAAAATTCGGAACGCTGACGCTGGCGAGGATCTTACCGGTGTCAGCCTCAATCACCACCACAGCGCCCTTGTCCATGTATTCCTCTGCCGCCTGCTCGGCCAGCATCTGGATGTCGGCATCTATGGTCAGCACTACTCCGGCCTCGGATTTGCCCATAGTGTCGGTGACCTCCGGTTCTATGCCCGCCAGCCCGGCCCCTGTTGCGTCCACGGTGAAACGAACCGACAGCGCGCCCGAAGCCGAGGCAAGGTAATCGTCATACGCCTTTTCTATACCCGAGGCTCCCCGGCCGTCACTGCCGAGATAGCCCACGGTATGTCTGGCGACGCAGTTGGCTCCGTATCGCTTCTGAGCCGGATAGACTATAGCTCCTTTGCCGTCCGCCGCCGCATCCTCAACGGTGCACACAAAGGGAACTGTTCCCATGAGGGAATCCTTGATCTCCAGCAGTTTTTCCGGCGAAAGCGCTCCCGTGAGGCGCACAGTGGTATCCCGCGAGGGAATGACCACCGCGCGGTACTGCTTTCTGCCGCCTGCAAGAGAGCGGTGATGCCTGTCGTATATTTTCCCCCTGGTGACACACACCGTCAGATTATATACGCTCTGGCTGTCCGCTGCCTGAACATAGGCCGGCGTCATGGCCACTGTCAGGGTGCGAACCATCAGCCCGAAGGCCATCAGCGCCATGAGAAAAAACAGCACTCCCACTCTTCTCTGGGTCATCGTAACATCCCCCTTGTATGCAAAAACGCGCTCCCGAAGAACACCGCACAAAAAGTGTGTCCTTAGGGAAGCGCGTTATTTGTCGTTTGCTATTTTCTTCTGCGCAGAATGGTGCGCGGCTCAAGGGGAAGCTCGCAGGGCATGGACAGCTCCATGTTCGGGTGCGGAGTGGCGGTAATTGCCTCTCCCTCGCCGTTGAGCATATCCCGGGCCACCAGCTCTGCCGGCGGCTGTCCCGGGCGAACTATCTCGAGGGTGTCTCCCTCAAAGAAACGATTGCGCTGGTGGGCAGTCAGCCGGCCATTTTCCCAGCTGTCGACCACCGCCGCCACCTCGTATTCCCGCACATAGCCGCCGTTGTCGTAAACCTGACCCGGCGGATCACCGAAGTAAAATCCGGTGGCGTATTCCCGGTGACTGACGGTCATTACCTCGCCCGCTATCCATTCAGGCAGGACGAAATCGCCCTTTCCACCTTCCTCGATATGCCGGGCATATTCGTCAACAGCGCAGCGATAGGCATTGGTAACCACAGCGGTGTAGTAGGACGATTTGGCGCGGCCCTCAATCTTGAAGCTGGTGATGCCGGCTGCGATCAGCTTGTCGATATGGTCGATCATGCACATATCCCGTGAGTTAAGAATGTGGGTGCCGTGCTCGTTTTCGCTGATGGGAAAATACTCTCCGGGGCGCGTTTCCTCCATGAGGGCATACTTCCATCTGCAGGGCTGGGCGCAGTCGCCGCGGTTGGCGTCCCGGCCGGTAAGATAATTGGAAAGAAGACATCTGCCGGAAAAGGATACGCACATGGAGCCGTGAACGAAAGCCTCCAGCTCCAGCTCGGGCGGCGTATTGGCCCGGATGGCGGCTATCTCCCGGAGGGAAAGCTCTCTTGCCAGCACCACGCGGCTGGCTCCCATGGAGTGGAGCAGATTGGCCGCGGCGCTGTTGGCCACACCGGTCTGGGTGGAAATGTGCACCGGAATTTCGGGAGCGTGTTTCTTTGCAAGGTCGAAAACGCCCATGTCACCGATTATAAAGGCATCCACCTTCATGTCGGCGGCGCTCTTCATGAAATCCACAAGCCCTTCCAGCTCATGCTCCCGGGGAATGATATTGCAGGTCACATAAACCTTTACGCCTCTGCCGTGGGCGGCCTGAACAGCCGCCCTCAGCTGAGATTCATCGAAATTGCTTGCTCCCGACCGCATTCCAAAGCTCTTGCCGGCCAGATAGACCGCGTCCGCTCCGTAGGTCAGAGCGTATTCAAGGCTTTCCGGACTGCCGGCCGGAGCCAATATCTCCGGCTTTATCATTATCAACCGAAGGCAGCGAAGTTGTTCTGATGCTGCTCAAGGGTGGAAGCATAGTAATACTGCATTACGCCCTCGGCATCCTCCGCGGTGTAGAAGAAGTAGTAGTCGGTCTGGTTGGGATTGAGCGCTGCTGTGATAGCGTTGAGGCTGGGGCAGCAGATGGGGCCCGCGGGCAGACCTGAGAACAGGAAGGTGTCGTAGTTGGGCGAAGACCAGTTCTGCTTCTGCTCGTCGGTAAGGGTCTCGCTCTCCATCATGGCGTTCTTGGTGGGATAGGGATACCACTTGGTGGCGTCCGACTGCAGCTTGCCGCCGGTGCCCTGACGATCGGGATTCTTCATGCGGTTGTAGAAGACCGAGGCGACATTCTTCATCTGCTCGGGATCGGGAACCTCGCGCTCGATGATGGAGGCAAGGGTGATGATGTCGACCATGCTCATGCCAAGCTTGTGAGCCTTGTCAGCCAGCTCCAGCTCGTCGTTGCCGTATACCTTGCTGTCAAAGGCGTTGAGCATACGGTTGATGGCCGAGACCGAGCCTTCCCAGATATAGAAAGCGTAGGTATCCGGGAAGAGATAGCCCTCCAGCTTGTACACACGGTTCTCGTCCACTGGGATATCCTTGTAGTACTTGTGCTTGAATTCGTAGTTGGCTATGGTGTTGAAGAAGGCTTCCTTCTCACACACGCAGTTGTACTCCAGCAGGTCGGCGATCTGCTCGAGGTTCAGACCCTCGGGAATGGTGACCTTGACCACGCTCTTGTCCGCCGTGGAGGGGCGGGTGAGCTTACGGATTATCATGTCGTAGTCCGACTTTGCGTTGAGTGTGAACTCACCGTGCTTGAAGTCGTCATCCATGGTCAGATTGGCGTACAGCTTGAAGAAGAAGGGATAGTCTACCACGCCGTTGTCCTCAAGGATACGGGTGACATCGTCAAGGGTAGCTCCGTCCTCAAGAGTGACAACGACCTCCATCTCCTCCTTGACCAGACCGAACATATCGTTGATGCCAACGATAAGATAGAAGGCCAGCAGGGCCGAAATGGACACAACTATAGCCGCGTACACCACAGCCACGACGCAGCCGCGGCTCTTGGGATTGCGCTGCTGCTTGCGCAGGAGCTTGGGCGGGAAGTTGTTTTCCTCGGGCAGCTCGTATTTCTCGCCGGCGGGAGAGGTGACAATTCTTGTGCGCGAAACGGGAATATCCCTGCGCATAAGGCCGTTCTGGCCATTCTGCTGTCCTCTCTGCTGAGGCGCGAGGCGCTGATACTTCTGGTTGGCGCGCTCGTTTCTGCCGCGATTCTGGCTGCCGTCGCTCTCGTAATCCTCCTCGGAGATGTTGACCACAAAGCGATTGCTGTCGTAACGAGGCTGGCTGTTATAGTCCGGCCTCTGAGGGGCATTGGGGCGATTCTGTCCGCCGGGACGACCCTGACCGCCGGAGCGGTTCTGTCCGTTGGGGCGGCCCTGACCGTTAGGACGGCCGCCGCCGCGATTTCCGTTGTTTCTGTAATCGTTGCTCATGTCATGTACTGTTTCACGCGGTGGTGAAAAATACTCCTTTCGCAATCAGATAGGCAAAATATATATGCTCCCGAAATTCCGGCCAACGTGCTGTAACCCGAATCACGGTACCATCATATTATGTAGCAAATCAAAAAAGTGAGGTGAAAGCCCGTGTGTCTCTGCAATCTGTTCAAGAACGATGAATGCCTGATGTGGATCCTCATCCTCATCATTGTTGCTCTTGGCTGCTCCGGCAACCACTGACCACATATGACCCGGTGACCACGATATTCACCGGAACGTCATACTCATCACCGGGCAGCGGATCGGCTGAGAAGGTTTCCTCCCTGCAAAGACCGATACTGATGCCGGTATATCCCGCCAGAAAGCGGTCGTAATAGCCGCCTCCGTAGCCCAGACGCCCTCCATTGCCGTCAAATGCCAGCCCGGGGATGATGCAGACGCTGTTTTGCATCTCCTCCGGCTGCGCGGCGGGCGCGTCCTCCGAAGGCTCATATATCCCGTAGGCTCCCGGCGAGAGATCGTTCAGGGAGCTTATTTTGTGAAAGCTCATGGTGTGGCTCGCTGTATGGCAGCGGGGACAGGCCACTTCCTTTCCATCGTGCAGCGCCCGGACTATCAGCTGAAGGGTGTCCACTTCATCGCCCGAGGATACATAGCAAAGCACGAGCTGTGCTGATTTATAGCAGTCGAGCTCAAGCAGGCGCCCGGTTATTTCACGGTCGGTGCTTTGATGAGACTGTTTTTCTCCGCTGTTCCGGATGCCCCGGAAACGCCGGCGCAGTCCGGCTTTTGCTTCATTAACCGTTGGCAAGCTGGTATATCTCCTCGTGTTTCTCCTCCGAGACCTTGTCTCCTCTGAGCTGACGAACCAGCTCAAGGCCAAAGGTCGCGGCGTGACCGGCGCTCCGGGCGGTGACAACGCCGCCGTCGGCGCACACGCCGTCGCTCACATATTCGGCACCGATCAGCTTGTCGGTAAAGTCGGGCACAGGGAAGCAGGCGGCTTTCCTGCCCTTCAGCGCGCCGTTGGCTCCGAGAACGGAAGGAGCGGCGCAGATAGCGGCCATCTTCACGCCGTTTTCCATGCTGTAGGCAATGGCGTCGGCAACGGCCTTCGAGGCGGCGAGGTTGGCTGTTCCTCTGCCTCCTCCGGGCAGAACGATCATTTCCACGTCGCTGTTCATGGCAAACTCGGTGGTATCGGCTTTGACGACTATTCCGTGGGCACCCTGCGCGTATTCGCCGGTGATGCCTACGGTTACCACCTCAATGCCCGCGCGGCGCATTATATCCACCGGAGCAAGGGCCTCCATCTCTTCAAAGCCGTCGGCCAAGAATACATATACCATAATTTTTCCTCCATTCTGAAAGAAATCAGTCCAGAGCCAGACCCAGATAGGGTATGTGGCTCCCGGTCAGGGTAAGCAGGGAAATGGGCTTGCGTCCGCTGACCGCGCTTATCATGCCGAAGTCGGTGATCTCGCCGAAATTGGCAAAGAAATCGTCATACGCCGGAACGCGCATCCGGAAGCTCTCGGCACGGCTAGCGCTGAGAATGCTTCCTATCAGCGCCCGGTCAAAGCCGGTGCTGCATATAAACTCGTTGATATTCAGGGCGTCTCCCTCGGGATAGCAGAAGGCATAGCCGGCCTCCGAGCCCTCGGCGCAGGTGACGATAAAGCCGCCGCTGCGTTCGTGTATGCCGGCGGCATACTTGAAGGCCTTGTAATCCCACGTGACAAACCCCTCACGGTCGATAAGCATATCCCGACGCACGGCGTTGATATCGGAAAGCATCAGCGCCGGCAGCTTCTGGCGGGCCGGCTGAGGCTGAGTGCCCCTGATGCCTGCCAGAGTGGTGAAGTCCCTGCGGGACATATAAACATCCCGGTATTTATAGCAGCGGTAAAAGCCATGCTTTTCATAGAATCTGAAAAGCTCGCGGCTGCCGGGAACAAGGATCATATACTTCTGTCCCCTTGATTCGGCGTATCGGCGGGCGTATTCCATGAGCTTGGTCATGATGCCTCTGCCCTGATGGTCAGGACGGGTAGCCGCGGCGTAGATATACTGCGCGGGAACTATCTCGCTGTCCTCGGTCACGCTGCACTCAAGCATATGGAGCATGGCCACCGGGCGGCCCACCGTTTCGTCCACGTAGACGAGGCAGGCATTGGGATTGTATCGGTTGTCGAAGAAATAATTGACATACTCCGCCGGATCACCGAAGCACAGCTTCCATATTCGCTCAAGGTCGGTTCTCATGCCGTCGCGGGCAAGTGTTATCAAGGGTTATTCACCTCTCGCTCATCGTGAACTTGGGAAGAATGATGGCCGGATGATAGGAGAGCTTGGCCTTGCGCAGACCCTCCAGACCAAGATCCTCCTCCCGGTCGATATAGCGGTACTCCCTCAGCTCGCTGGCGGCGAACTGGTTGTTGATGACCGCGTACGCGCCCTCGTAGCCGGGCAGCGCTTTTTCATAATGAATGACATAAGTGTCGCTGTTGAGACGCTCTCCGAGTGTAAAGGCAACAGCCTTGCCATCGCATCGGATAAGTCCTCCGTTAAGGCCGAGCTGTTCCCGCTCAACAAGCGCCTTTTCGATTATCATCCGCTCCTGGACAAGCCCCTCACTTGTAAAATCCGAAGGAGCCTCCGGCTGCTGGGCATCATGCCAGACATGGCAGGCTTCGATACAGTCGGCGGTATTTTCTGCGGTGATCGGCTCATAGCTCCAGTCGGGATGCTCACGGGTAAAGCGGGAAATATGATTGCGCTTTCCGTGGTATTTTCGGCCGGCCAAAGTTATAAGATCCTCGGCGTTGTATATATAGTCGCTGTCGTCGCGGCTTTCTTCCCGGACAAACTGTCCCGGGAAAGCACTGTCAAGCTCATCGGCTTGCCAGTCCTCCACCACGCAGAATCCGAAACCGACGCCTCTTTCCCGGGCATCCTCCCGCAGGGCAGCCACCACCTCGGCGATGTCGTACCGTCCGCCGGGGTAAATATAGCAGCAGCACTGCCGGCCGTTGGTGCCCAGCAGACAGTCACCGAAGCGGCAGATCTTTGTTCCGTAGTGAGGTGCCCACAGATAAAGCTGCGCGAAGGTATATACACATCCCTTGTGCCGTGAATGGGCAAGCACCTCATCCACCCAGCCCTTGTCTTCAAGAGTCGGTGTGTGAAAATCAAGCATTAAATTATCTCAGACCCTTCAACGAGCCGCCAGACAAGCTCGCCTACCTCCTCAACGGACATAAGCTCTCCGTCCTGCGCGCACCTTATCACGCTCCAGCCCTGACGCCGGGCGGCATATTCGGCGCATTCGCGGCAATGCTCAAGATACTCAGCCGCGCGCTCGTGTATATCTTTTTTTGATTCGTCTCCGCTGTAGCGGCTGCTGAGCAGGCGCTGGGAGACCTCATTGGGCAGGCTGAGCTGGATGACCAGCGACGGCTCGGGCAGACCCAGCTTACCATATTCAAATTCAAAGAGCCAGTCAAGGAAGCCGTCCCACTCCTCCGGCGGCAGCTTGCACATCTGGTGCGGCGCGTTGGCTGTGGTGTAGCGGTTGGCGATGATTATTTTTCCCTCGTCGTAGTCCTTTTTCCAGAACTGACGGTAGCTGGCAAAGCGATCCACAGCGTAGAAGCTGGAAGCGGCATAGGCGTTGACATCCTCCGGCTGGTCGCCGAAGGCTCCGCTCAGGTACAGCTTTACCAGCGCCGAGGAATCGTGCTCATAGTCGGGAAACTCTATCCGGCGCACCGGATAGCCTTCCCGCTCAAGGCGGTCGGCCAGCAGAGCGGCCTGAGTGGCCTTGCCGCAGCCGTCAAGACCTTCAATTACAATAAGTCTGCCCATTACGCGTTCTCCATGCCTTTGTAGTATTCCCGCATCTGGGCGGCCTTACCGCAGGACATCTTTCCCTCCGGGCAGGCTCCGCGCAGGCAGGGCGGGCCGGCCTTTTCAAAAAGAGTCGGGGCGACCTGCTTTGCAAGGGCAAGCATCCGGTTGGCCAGCTCTCTTATCTCCCACTGAGCTCTCATGCAGCAGCGGTGGGCAAAGAAGTTATGCAGACTGCGTGCATTCATGGTAACTATCATTTTAGTCTCGCAGGCGTTAGGCAGGACAAAGCGGGCATCCTCAATGGCCATTTTCTCGGCTTTTTTCGCGGCAGACGCCTCATCCATTCCCTCAGCGACCAGACGAGCGGTGTGATTTTTCTTCAGTACAGCGGCGATGCGCTCATAATACTGATTATCCTCCGCCATGGCCTGCTCAAAGAGGGCAAGCGCCTCCGGGTCGGCGGCTATCTGCGGCGGGGTGACATATCCAAAGCCGTCCTCGCGCACATAGCGCTGGCTCTGCACGCTGTAGGAGGCGATGCGGTGGCGGGTTATCTGAGCCAGCAGCGAGCGGGACACGCCCTCAATGCCGAAGGTAAAGGAAGCGTGCTCGATGGGGCTTTCATGGCCGATCTCAGAGAGCATATGGACAAAGCTGGCGGTCTTTTCCTCGGTGAGGCCTTCTTCCAGCTCGCCGATAGAGGAGGACGCGTAGCACAGCTTGGCCGAAAGGGCCACTGCCTTTTCCGGCTCCGGTGTATGATAGAGAAGCTCAACTTTAAGCATATGCCTGTCCTCCGAAAAATTCCTCTGCGCGTCTTGTGCCCTTCTGAGCATAATACCGCAATATATTCCCATTTATTATATACCAGACAACTGGAAAAAGAAAGTATTTTTTGTGAATACGCACCCTAAAATTGAAAGCCGGCCGGATATTTTCCGGCCGGCAGGCAAACTACTCCGCAGTCTGAATCTTCTTTTTTTCCTTGAGAGCACCCGCGACAACCATCTGGGCTATCATAAGCGCCAGAGAGGCAATGAAAAGCACCACGGCCAAGCCCGTAAATTTCTCTGAGCAGTCTCTTATCAGGCCAAAAAGCATATATGCCCCGCCTTCATCTCCTCCGTCCGGCAGCAGCAGCCCGGAAAGAACAAAGCAGATATGACAAGCGACAAACATGGCTCTGATCCCTTTATGCTCAATGCAGGCCGAAGCGCTTTTGCTTGCCATAAACAGCAGCAGCACATACCAGAAGGGCAGAAGAAACCACAGCATTATCACTCGATACCAGCCCATGTTCAGCACATAATTCGCTGTGGCTGCAGCGGTGCACAAGGCCGAGATCAAAAGGCACCAGAAGTTATTTTTAGCGGGCGCTTTGCCTCCGATTGCCCGTCCTATGCCAGCTCCTCCTGCGGCCACAGCGATAATCAGAACTGTAGGAATGATAATGATCGGAAGAACATACATCTGGAGTTCGGTCATGAGCTTTTTCTCCTTATTTTTACTTTATCGTAGCTTACTAAAAATCAATTATCAGGCCGCTGCGGTAATATCGCTCCGCGGCACATTTTGTGAATACGCATCCTGAACATATTGAAAACCGGTCAGCAGATCACTCCACGGCTTCAATACTTCTTTTCTTCCTGAGAGAGTTCGCGACCTTTACCTGCGCGATCATAAGCGCAAGAGAGGCGACAAAAAACACAACGGACAAGTCCGTAAGCACACCGGGATAATCTTCCATCAGGCCGAAAAACATATACATACCGCCAACATCTCCGCCGTCCGGAAACAGCAGGCCGGACAGAAGAAAGCAGACATGACAAGCGATAAACATGACTCTGCTCCATTTATGGTCAAGGCATGCCGAAGCGCTTTTGCTTGCCATAAACAGCATCATCACATACCAGAAGGGCAGCAGAAGGCAAAGCATTACCGCGCGAAACCATCCCATGTTCAGGGCATAATTCACAGCGGCAATGGCTGTGCACACAGCTGAAAGCAAAAGGCACCAGAATGTGCTTTTCGCAGAGGACTTGCCCGCGGCGGAGCGCCCCATTGCAGCTCCTCCCGCAGCCGCGGCAATAATCAGCACTATCAGCAAACAGTCCATCTGATGATTGTTCATGGCCTCATCTCCCCTTTTGATTCATTCTATCACTCCGCAGCTTAATTGTCAATCTGTTGCCATAACGTCCGCTTTTCGGCACGCAAAAAGCGCCTCCCAATCCGGGAAGCGCTTTCTTCGATTATGCCTGCTTTTTGATTCCGAAAATCACTCTGAGTATGCCGCCAAGGACTCTGGGACTTCTGAATACTACGATCTTCACTGCGCATCACTCCTGTTGTTCAGCTTGGGCCGTCGATGCCGGCCTTTGTTAGCATAATACGCTGAGAAACGGGGAATGTGCGTGATTTTCGGATAAAAAACGAATGGGGCCGATCATCTGGCCTGATTGATATAGTTGGCCGCGCTGAAGGCGGCGTTGGCACCGTCGGCAGCGGCTGTGACTATCTGGCGCAGGCGCTTTGCCCGGCAGTCTCCGGCCACGTAGAGGCCCTCCACGCCGGTCTCGCCGTTTTCGTCGGCAATAATGTAGCCGCTTTCGTCTCTTTTGACCAGATCGGCGAAAATCTCGGTATCCGGCTGAACTCCGACGGCCACGAACACGCCGCTCAGGTCAATGCTGCGGACTTCTCCGGCCTTATTGACCACCTCGACGCCGGTGACTCTCTGCTCGCCGTAAATGGTCTTTACCTGAGAATCCAGCACCAGCTCGATATTCTCCCGCTGGCGTACAGCGTCGGCAAGGACGCGGTCGCCGCGGAATTCATCCCGGCGGTGGATAAGATAGACCCGCTGGCAGAGGTTGGCAAGGAACAGCGCATCCTCAAGGGCGGTATTTCCGCCGCCCACCACCGCGACATCCTTTCCACGGAAGAAGGAGCCGTCGCAGGTGGCGCAGTAGGAAACACCCCGCTGAGCAAATTTATCCTCGCCCTCGCAGCCCAGCTTACGATGGGTCGCGCCGTTGGCGATAATGATCGCTCTTGCTTCATACTGTCCGGAGGCACCGACAAGACACCAGCTCTCCCCCGCTTTTTCAACCGAGGTCACTGTGTCGAAGATCACTTCTGCTCCAAGCGCGGAGGCCTGCTCATAGGCCGCGGTTGAAAGCTCCGGACCGGTGGTGGACGGAACGCCGGGATAGTTGCCTATCTCAGCCGATTCCACCATCTGGCCGCCAAAGATATTCTTTTCTATCATCACAGCGCTCAGTCCGGCACGGCGGGCGTAGATGGCCGCAGTAAGTCCGGCAATTCCGGCGCCGATAATGCAGATATCATACATTTTCCGTTACCTTCTTTCACCCAGCTTCTTATATTCGGTTCTGGGCTGGACATTCATATACGCAGGGCGGATGATCTTTCCGGCGTTGATGTTCTCCTCGATGAGGTGAGAGCTCCAGCCGGCGATACGGGCGATGGCGAATATTGGAGTAAACAGCTCGGTGGGCAAGCCAAGCATATCATAGACAAAGCCGCTGTAGAAGTCCACGTTGGCGCTGACGCCCTTGTAGGTCTTGCGCACGCCGGAGATGGCCATAGGAGCCAGCCGTTCAACAGCAGAATAGAGCACATATTCCTCGTGCATACCCTTTTCGTTGGAAAGCTGCTCCACAAAGCCCTTGAGAATCTGGGCACGGGGGTCGGAGACCGAGTAGATGGCGTGACCCATACCGTAGATAAGGCCGGATCTGTCAAAGCGCTCCTTGGCGAGCACACCGCTGAGATAGGCGGTGATCTCCTCGTCGTCGTGCCAGTCCTTGACTTCCTTCTTCATGTCCTCAAACATCTGCACGACCTTGATGTTGGCGCCGCCGTGCTTGGGGCCCTTGAGAGAACCGAGAGCCGCGGCGATTACCGAATAGGTATCGGTGCCGGAGGAGCCGACGACATGGGTGGTGAAGGTGGAGTTGTTTCCGCCGCCGTGCTCGGCGTGGAGCACCAGAGCAAGGTCAAGGATCTTTGCCTCGAGCTTGGAATACTTGCAGTCGGAACGAAGCATATAAAGTATGTTTTCCGCCGTGGACAGCTCCGGATCGGGAGTGTGGATGAATAGGCTCTTGTCATTATAATAATGCTCATAGGCCTGATATCCATACACGGAAAACATCGGGAACAGCGCGATAAGCTGGAGACACTGACGGATCACATTGGGAACCGAGGTGTCGTTGGCCTTGGTGTCGTAGGAATACATGGTCAGCACGCTGCGGGCAAGGGTGTTCATCATGTCAAAGCTGGGAGCCTTCATGATGATGTCACGCACAAAGCTGGTGGGCAGCGAACGGTAGCCGGCGAGCAGCTCCTTGAAGCGCTTGAGCTCGCCCATGTTGGGCAGCTTGCCGAACATAAGGAGATAAACGACCTCCTCAAAGCCAAAGCGATCCTCCTCAAGGAAGCCGTTGACCAGCTGCTCGATGGCGATGCCGCGGTAGAAGAGCTGACCGGGGCGGGATTCCTTGACGCCGTTGACCATCTCCGAGGCAACGATCTCCGAAACCTCGGTAAGACCGGTCAGAACGCCGTTGCCGTTGAGGTCACGCAGGCCGCGGTTGACCTTGTGCTCAACATACATTTTGGGATCGATGAAGTTGTTGCCGATGCAGGTGTCGGCAAGTTTATGGATCTCCGGAGTGATCTCGGAGAATTCTGATTTTGTTCTGTTGAATGAAGGCATGTAACAATCTCCTTTCCGTGCGCGCCGGCTTCCGGCAAAGTGTCAGAAGCCCGCACAGAATTTATTATTGTTCCGCGCTGTCCGCAAGCTGAATCGAATGACTCGGCAGGGCGGACAGAATACGGCTTAATTCGGTTATCAGCTCATTGAAGCGCTCAACATCCTGCTTGCAGTCATATTGCTCTATGACCCGGTTGGCCGCTGTGGAGAACTGCTCGCGGCGCACATCAAACAGCCTCGCGCTTTTTTCCGAAAGCCTGACCAGCACAATGCGGCCGTCGTAGGGATGCTTTTTTCGCTCAACAAATCCTTCCTCGCAAAGCTTTGATATCACCTTGGTCATCTGCTGCTTGGAAAGGTAAAGCCGTTCGCCGAGAGTTTTTACGGACATCTCTCCCCCGAGCCTCAGCGAGCAGAGCGCCAGCAGCTGGAGGTTGGTGAGCTCTCCTCTGAACAGCTCTTCAAAGGGAAGTATCAGCTTGCAGTTCACCAGTGCGAGAAATCCAATAAGGTCACAGCTCGCCGGCTGGCTGCTGACTGGTTTGTTGTCTGAAATATCCATGATCGTCTTGTCCTTGTCTTGGAATTGATTTAGGATGAGGCGACAGTAAAACTTTGTTTACTATTTTACCATAGAAAGCCATATTCAGTCAATACGATTAAGTGATGAAATCAAGATTATTAACAAATTTTTCAATGGTTATTTGACAAAATGGTCTTTTATTGGTATCCGGTTGACAAAAAACCACTCCGCGGAGAAAAACCGCAGAGTGATTGTACACGGTGGTTATACTGTTATTCGCTTGCCGCAACGATCGACGAAACGCAGCTGTTCAGTATGCCGGCAATGGGATAGACGATCCAGGAAATCGCCCAGCCGTCAAAGACAAATCCCCATACAAAGAAGGTTATGACGGTCACAGGCCAGAGAATGGCCTCGAAGATAGCAACCGCCCGCGTCTTTTTATTCACGACCTTATTTCCTTCCGCGTCAACGGTGACCATTTTGTCGATGTTGAGAAGATGCTTGTATCCGTCCTCTTTGCCGTCGGCGGCGCACATGAGCATGACGCCCACGCCGATCATTACCATCATCACCGCCGCGCCAAATGTTCCCGTCACATTGTACGGAGGGAAACTTGCTATCACGATAAGAGCGCATACACCGGCTATGATGCAGGCCACGCCGGCGCCGATGCTTATCCCAAGACCGACACGGTTCTTTTTGTGCTCTCCGGTCAGTTTTTCCCTGAGGTGGTCGGGCATCTCGACGATCTGCGTCACATACTGCTTGTCGTTGTTGCTTTTTACTCCCGCGGTGACAAACAGGATCACTCCCACGGCGATAAACATCAGCATGACCACTACGCTCAGCGTACCGGCTATATTGTATTTTCCGAGGCAGTCACCGACCCAGCCGTTTATTGCGAACAGAGACGCCACGCCCATCATCACCAGCAGCACGCCTATTCCGACCAGCCAGCCGACAACATGGGTGGAGCGCAGATATTCTCTTGTCTCTTTCTCGCCCGGGCATACGGCGGCGCCGCTTTTTCCGATTTCATCCGGCACCGCGGAATCCCTGCTTATCTCCAGCTCCTCAAGCAGCTCATCAATGTTTCCAAAGTCGCGGATGACCGCGCCGACGGCTTCGTTTTCGCTCTTTCCTTCCTCCTTGAGGGAGTTGTACTTATCCTCCATGGTGGAAAGAAGTTCCTCCTTGGCGCGGACAAGGCGCTCATCCTCGGGCAGACCGGCAAAAAGGTTTTCAAGATATGTTCTTATAGTCTCCATGTTTTTTCCTCCTTAGTATACTCTTACTGGATTTCTCTGATGAATTTGCTTATAACCTCTTTTGTGAGGTTCCATTCCTCGCATTTTTCGGCGTAATACTTCCAGCCGGCGGGCGTGATGCTGTAATAGGTGCGACGCTTGCCGCCCGACTCGTCGCCGCCGGTGCGGGAAACTATATACCCGTTCTTTTCCAGCCGCGCGAAGGCCGAGTAAAGAGTTGTTTCCTTGATGACATACTTGCCCTCCGACAGAGACGCTATCATTTTGGATATCTCATAGCCGTAGGATTCGCCGTCCAGAAGAAGACACAGAATAATCGTGTCGTTGTAGCCTCTGATGACATCGCTGCTGATCAATCGATCACCGCCTTTCTTTATCCTACGACAGCCGTACTACGACTGTCGTACTTCATCTGTCGTAATAGTACCACAACTACTACGACAGGTCAAGTACTTTTTTTGAAAATAAAAAAATATTGCCGGAGTCTGCTTCGCTGAAGCAAAACTCCGGCATCTTCCGTTATAAATTATCTGACACAGCGGCCGATATCCCGGCGGCAGTGCTTGCCGTCAAAATCGATGGTATCGGCAGCGGCATAAGCGGCGTCAATGGCCTCATCCAGAGTGGCACCGGTGGCGGTAACGCCCAGTACACGGCCGCCGTTGGTGGCAAAGGAGCCGTTCTCGCCGGAGGTGCCGGCATGATAAACGGTGGCTCCATCCACCTGACCGTCGGCCTTCAGGCCGCGGATGGCCTTGCCCTTTTCGTAGCTTCCGGGATAGCCGCCGGAGGCGAGGATGACGCAGGCGCAGGCGCCGTTATCCCATTCTATGGTCAGCTCGTCAAGACGCTCGTCGATGACGGCGTTGATGATGTCCAGCAGGTCGGTCTTAAGTCTGGGCAGCACGACCTGAGTTTCGGGATCGCCGAAACGGCAGTTGTATTCGATGACCTTGGGGCCATCCTTGGTGATCATAAGTCCGAAATAGAGACAGCCCTTGAAAGGACGTCCCTCGGCGCTCATGGCAGCGATGGTGGGTTCAAAGATCTCCTTGCGGCAGCGCTCGGCCACTTCGTCGGTATAGAAGGGATTGGGGCTGATGGTGCCCATACCGCCGGTATTGGGGCCTTTGTTGCCGTCGTAGGCCGGCTTGTGATCCATGGAGGACACCATGGGGCACACGGTCTTTCCGTCGGTGAAGGCAAGGACGGAAACCTCCGGGCCCTGCAGGAATTCCTCCACAACTATGGTATCGCCCGAGGCACCGAAGCACTTATCGGTCATCATGGACTTGACAGCCGCCTCAGCCTCAGCAAGGTCGGCAGCGATAACAACGCCCTTGCCCAGAGCCAGACCGTCTGCCTTGATGACTGTGGGGAAGCTGTTCTGAGCGCGGATGTATTCCATAGCCGCCGCGGGATCGGTGAATATCTCATAGGCCGCGGTGGGAATGCCGTATTTTTTCATCAGATCCTTGGAGAAGGCCTTGCTGCTCTCAATGGCGGCAGCCTTGGCATCGGGGCCGAAGGCACGGATTCCATTGGCGTTCATGGCGTCCACCATGCCCATTGCCAGAGGATCATCGGGAGCCACAAACACGCAGCCCACCTTCAGTTCCTGAGCCAGAGCCGCCATACCGTCGATATCGGTGGCCTTGACCGGGAATATCTGAGCGTCGGCAGCAATGCCGGCGTTGCCGGGAGCGCAGTAGATCTTATCAATGCCCTCGCTCTTTTTCAGAGCACGGATAATAGCGTGCTCACGGCCGCCGCCGCCAACCACGAGAATGTCGATTTTGCTCATGCAATTATACATTCCTTTCCAGTTATAATCAGAAATTTACCGGCCCCGACAATCTCGGAGCCGGTAAAGAGTATAATTTAGTGCTTGAAGTGACGCATACCGGTGAACAGCATGGCGATACCGGCCTCGTTGCAGGCGTCGATGGACTCCTGGTCACGGATGGATCCGCCGGGCTGAATGATAGCGGTGATACCGGCCTTCTTTGCCGACTCGACGCAGTCGGGGAACGGGAAGAAGGCGTCGCTGCCCATAACGCTGCCCGCGGCCTTGTCGCCGGCGTATCTGATGGCGAGGTCAAGAGCGGTGACACGGTTGGTCTGGCCGGGGCCTACGCCCACGGTGCCGTTATCCTTGACAAGGCAGATGCCGTTGGACTTGACGTGCTTGACAACGCGCATGGCGATCTTGAGCTGCTCCATCTCGTCGGCGGTGGGCTGACGATCGGTGACGCACTTGACGTCTTCCTCGTTGTACAGCTCGGTATCCAGCTGCTGAACCAGCAGGCCGCCGGCAACCTTCTTCATGTCAACCATGGAGCTGTCGTTGGCAACAGCGCAGTCGGGCAGTCTGAGCAGACGGATGTTCTTCTTCTGTGTGAGGATATCAAGAGCCTCCTGGGAGAAGGAGGGAGCAATGATGATCTCAAGGAAGATCTTGGCAAGCTCATTGGCGGTGGCCTCGTCAACCTCGCGGTTGAGGGCTACAATGCCGCCGAAGATAGAAACGGGATCAGAATCATAAGCCTTGTTGTAGGCCTCGAGGATGGTGTCGCCCAGACCGACGCCGCAGGGATTGGCGTGCTTGACGGCGACAGCGCAGGGACGCTCGGTGCCGAACTCCTTGAGCACATCGAGAGCGCCGTTGGCGTCGTTGATGTTGTTGTAGGAGAGCTCCTTGCCGTGGAGCTGCTCGGCGGCGCTCAGGCAGTTGGTGCGGTTGCCGATCTCGCGGTAGAAGGCGGCAGCCTGATGGGGATGCTCGCCGTAGCGCATCTCCTGAACCTTCTCGTAGGTAACGGTGAAGTTGTCGGTCAGAGGGCTCTCGCCTCTCTGCTCGCGCAGATAGTTGCTGATGAGAGTGTCGTACTGAGCGGTGTGGTCAAAGACCTTGCCGGCCAGCTTGAACTTGACCTCGCGGCTGACCTCGCCATCGGCCTTGAGCTGGTCGATAACGGTCTGATAGTCAGCGGGGTCGACAATAACAGCCACATCCTGCCAGTTCTTGGCAGCGGCACGGATCATGGTGGGGCCGCCGATGTCGATATTCTCGATGGCGTCCTCCAGCTCCACGGGAGGCTGCTTGAGGATGGTGGCCTTGAAGGGATAGAGGTTGATGGCAACGATGTCAATGGGAGTAACACCCAGCTCCTCGATCTGCTTCATGTGGTCGGCATTGCCGCGCATGGCGAGAATACCGGCGTGGATCATGGGATGCAGAGTCTTTACGCGGCCGTCGAGGCATTCGGGGAAACCGGTGATGGAGGACACCTCGGTGGTGTCGATGCCGGCAGCGGCGATAGCCTTGGCGGTGCCGCCGGTGGAAAGAACCTCATAGCCCAACTCGGTGAGCTGACGGGCAAACTCCACGCAGCCGGTCTTGTCGGAAACGCTGATAATAGCACGCTTTTTTGACATATTGCTAATCCTCCGTTATGTAAGTTTTATTATCGACGATCTTGATTTTTCCCTCGCAGAACTGGCGCACGACCTGAGGAAGGAGAATCCACTCGGCCTGCTCCATTACTCTGCGCTGCAGGATCTCAGGGGTATCGTCCTGCTCGATATACACGGCCTTCTGAGCGATAATCGCGCCGCCGTCGGGAATTTCATTTACAAAATGCACTGTGGCGCCGGTCACCTTTACACCCGCGGCCAGTGCCGCCTCATGGACTCTGAGGCCGTAATATCCCTTGCCGCAGAAAGAAGGGATGAGTGCCGGGTGGATGTTGATTATCCGGTTGGCATAGCGCTCGGTGACCCGCTTGCTGAGTATGGAAAGGAAGCCTGCCAGCACGATAAGGTCTATGTTGTACTTGTCAAGAATTGCGAAAAGAGCATTTTCGTACTCCTCCTCGCTGGAAAACGAGGTGCGTCGGCACACCTCACCGGGAACGGAGAATTTCTCCGCCCGGTCAAGTGCACCGACACCTTCTTTGCTGGCTATAACGCAGACGATCCGGCCTCCGCCGAGACCGCCTGTTTTTTCGGCATCCAGAAGCGCCTGGAGATTAGTGCCGCCTCCGGACACCATTACAGCTATATTCAGCATATCTTGATCCTTTCGTCGCCTTCGGCAACCTCGCCGATTATGTAAGCGGTCTCGCCGCAGTCGGTAAGCACCTGCACAGCCTTGTCAGCCTCATCCTTGGGCACAGCCACCACAAGGCCGACGCCCATGTTGAAGGTGTTGAACATATCTCGCTCGCTGATGCGGCTCATGCCCTTGAGTACGCTGAATATAGGATGAACACGGACAGCCGCCTTCTCCACAACCGCGCACAGACCCTCGGGAATGATGCGGGGAATATTCTCGTAGAAGCCGCCGCCGGTGATGTGAGCAATGCCGTGAACGCTGCACTGCTTGATGACCTCGAGGGCAGACTTGACGTAGATCTTGGTGGGAGTGATAAGCTCCTCGCCAAGGGTCTTGCCCAGGTCGGAAAGGTACATTCTGATGTTGTCCTCGTTGACACGGGTGACATGACGGACAAGGGAGAAGCCGTTGGAATGCAGACCGCTGGAAGCGACGCCGATAAGCACATCGCCGGCCTTGATGGCGGTTCCGTCGATCAGGTTGTCCCCGTCAGCCATACCGACACAGAAGCCGGCAAGGTCGTATTCGTCGATGGGATAGAAACCGGGCATCTCGGCAGTTTCACCGCCGATAAGGGCACATCCGGCCTGACGGCAGCCCTCGGCAACGCCGGCGACGATCTCGGCAACGCGCTCGGGCTTGTTCTTGCCAAGAGCGAGATAATCGAGGAAGAAAAGGGGCTGGGCACCGCAGCACACGACATCGTTGGCGCACATGGCCACGCAGTCAATACCGATGGTATCGTGCTTGTTGAGCAGGAAAGCGATCTTCAGCTTGGTGCCGACACCGTCGGTTCCCGAGACCAGAACAGGATTGCTCATGGACTTGAAGTCGGGGCGGAACATACCGCCGAAGCCGCCGATGCTGGTCATAACGCCGGGAGTAAAGGTGCTCTCCACATGGCTCTTCATAAGTTCTACCGCCTTATAGCCGGCGGTAACGTCAACTCCGGCATCTCTGTAGCTGTTGCTGAAGCTGTTCATAAGGGTTTGTCCTCCGTTTACTAATTATGTTTGGCGGCGAACCTTCAAAACGCCGCTTTATAACGCTGTCCCTTTCCGGAACAACTAAGTTACATTTTACTTGCCCAGCAGCTCGCTGAGCTTGTCTCCGATAGCCGCGTCCTTGGCGGCGACCTTTTCGGCCATTTCCTTCTTCATGGCAGTCAGCTTCGCGGAAAGCTCACTGTCGGAAAGAGCCAGCATCTGAGCCGCGAGAATGGCGGCGTTGTCCGCTCCGTTGATGGCTACCGTGGCCACGGGAATGCCGGAAGGCATCTGAACAGTGGCGAGCAGGGCGTCCATACCGTCAAGAGCGGCAGACTTCACCGGAATGCCGATGACCGGCAGAGTGGTGTGGGCGGCCAGAACACCGGCGAGGTGAGCGGCCATACCGGCGGCGGCGATAATGACACCGTAGCCGTTTTCCGCAGCCTTGGAGGCAAACTCCGCGGCGGCCTCGGGAGTTCTGTGAGCGGACATTACCCGCACATCATAACCGATACCGAAGCTTTCCAGACGCTTCGCGGCCGGAGCGAGAACGGGCAGATCGCTGTCACTGCCCATGATGATGGCAACACGCTTTTCAGACATATTATATACCTCCGCTCAGATCAGATGGAAACATCGTGGGCGATCTCAAGCAGATCGTAGGTGAAATCCTTCTTCATGGCAAGAGCCTCGTTGATCTCATAGTCAACGACCTTCTCGCCCTTCATGGCGACAATGCGTCCGCCGTTGCCCTTAGCCAGAAGCTCCACGGCGCGGTGCCCCATCTGAGTGGCGGCCACACGGTCACGGACGGTGGGAGATCCGCCGCGCTGGATGTGTCCGAGGATGGTGGTGCGGGTCTCGCGGCCGGTCTTTTCCTTGACCTGCTTTGCGATCTCGTCGATCTTGCCTACGCCCTCGGCTACAACGATGATGAAGTGCTTTTTGCCGGTGCCCTCAACGGAGTTGATGCGGGCAATGACATCGCGGTCGATGTCGCACTCGATCTCAGGAACAAGGATTACGAAAGCACCGCAGGCGATGGCGGTGTTCAGGGCGATGTAACCGGCGTGACGGCCCATGACCTCAACGATATTGCAGCGCTCGTGGGACTGAGCGGTATCTCTGAGGTTATCCACCATCTTCATGGCGGTGTTCATGGCGGTGTCGTAGCCGATGGTGTAATCGGAGCAGCCGATGTCGTTGTCTATGGTGCCGGGAATGCCGACGCAGGGAATGCCGGCGTTGGTCAGGTCGCGGGCGCCTCTGAAGGAACCGTCGCCGCCGATGACCACGACGCCGTTGATGCCTTCGTTGAAGCAGTTGTCAGCGGCCTTCTTGACGCCTTCGGGAGTTTCAAACTCCTTGCAGCGGGCGGTGCACAGCTTGGTACCGCCTCTCTGGAGAGTATCGGAAACGGCGCGCAGACCCATGGGCTTGAAGTCGCCCTTGATGAGGCCGTTGTAGCCGTGCTCAACACCGTACACAAGAATATTGACATCCTTGCGGGCGTGGGCACTCTTGACGACAGCACGCACGGCAGCGTTCATGCCGGGGGCGTCTCCGCCGCTGGTGAGAACGGCGATCTTGATGGTCTTCTTGGTCTCCATGGGAGTGGTTTCAGAAGGCTTGACCGCCTCTATCTTTGTTTCCGCCGAAGCGGTGTCCGCGGATTTGTCTTTCCAGAATAACATGGCATTTCGCTCCTTTTTATAGAATTATACCAAGTGACATTATATACCAAATACATCTTGTATGCAATAACAATTCGGACACAAAATGTATTCTTAAGGGACCAGTTTTATATTATCTTCGCCCAATATATTGGCAAGTTCTGTCATCATAACGGTGTTGATGTCCACCCAGAGCTCTTTGGGCGCGCACATCAGCCCGCCCTGAGCGCAGTAGACATAGAGCGGCGTCGGGCCGTCAAAGATCCGCAGAACCTTCTTGGCCTGCTCAAACTCCGGGCAGTCAAGAGAACGCACCCTGAGGTACAGACCCGGGCGGGAGCTCTTCTTTTCGGCCTGAGCCGGCGCAGGCGGAGCGGAGGGCGCCGCGGGGCGGTTCTCTCTCCCCTGCCGGCCGGAAAAGGAAGGCCGGCGTTCGGCAGGCTGCTCGTTTTCTCCAAGGCTCCGGCAGCTGTCGCAGATTATCTTGGGAGCCTCGTCTTCCCGCACGCTTACTCTTCCCTCGATGCGGATGACCTCGCCCGGTTTTATGACCGGCGAGCATTCTTCAAGGGTACGAGGAAAAACCAGCATTTCCGTCGTGGCGGTCATGTCCTCGATCTGGACATAGGCCATCATGTCGTTGCTTCTTGTGGCGCGCATCTTGACCCCGTCGATGATGCACAGCAGGGTCACCTGCATTCCGTCGCAGGAGTTTTCCTCATCGCTGACAACAGAAGCAAGGTTGGTGGCCTTTATCTGCCTGGCGATCTGAGCGTATTCCGAGAGAGGATGGCCGGAAAGGTACATCTCGGTGACATCCTTTTCCATGGCCAGCAGCTCGCTCTGGGGAAATTCGTCCACATTGGGCAGCTGGGGCACAGCCGTTTCCGGCTCGCCCATCAGGTCAAATATGCCCATCTGCCCCTCAAGGTTATTTTTCCGGTCGGCGTCGAGGCCGTCCATTATATTCTCCAGCCCGAGGAGCATCTGCCGCCGGTTGCCGCCAAGGCCATCCAGAGCGCCGCTCTTTATCAGGCTTTCAATGGCTCTTCGGTTGGTGTCTCCGCCGTACATTCGCTGGCAGAAATCGTAGAAGGAAGTAAAGGGGCCGTCCTTCCGCCTGTTTTCTATTATCCTTTCTATCATGCCCGAGCCGAGGTTCTTTATAGCCAGCATTCCGAAGCGGATATTTTCGCCTGCAACGGTAAATTTCTTCTGGCTTTCGTTCACATGGGGCGGCAGAACGGATATGCCGCAGCTCTGGCACTCGGCAATATATTCGGAAAGCTTGTCCCGCTTGTCCAGCACGCTGGTGAGCAGGGCGGCCATATATTCCTGAGGCCAGTAGTATTTGAGCCATGCCGTCTGGTAGGACACAAGGGCGTAGGCCGCCGCGTGGCTCTTGTTGAAGGCGTAGGAGGCAAAGGAGGACATATCGGAAAATATCTTGTCGGCCACCCTCGCGTCCACTCCGCGGCGCACCGAGCCTTCCACCGTGACGGTGCCGTCCTCGGAGGCAAGGCCGTTGATGAACACATCTCTCTCCCGCTCCATGACATCGTGCTTCTTCTTGCTCATGGCGCGGCGCACCACGTCGGCGCGACCGTAGGAATAACCGGCCAGCTCACGGAATATCTGCATGACCTGCTCCTGATAGACTATGCAGCCGTTGGTGACATCGAGAATGTTTTTCAGCGCGGGAGTGTCGTAGGTGGTCTGTTCCGGATGCTCGCGGTTGTGCACATATTTTGGTATGGAGTCCATGGGGCCGGGACGGTAAAGCGAAATGACGGCGATGATGTCCTCAAGGCTTCTGGGAACCACCTGAGTCAGCGTGCGCTTCATGCCCTCCGATTCAAACTGGAACACGCCGCCGGTCTGTCCCCGGGCAAACATCTCGTAAACTCTGGGATCGTCGTCGGGAACATTTCTTATGTTGAAATCCGGCTGCTTTTCCCGGATCATCTTCGCGCAGTCCTCAATAACCGTAAGGTTGCGCAGACCGAGGAAGTCGAACTTGAGCAGTCCCAGCTCCTCAAGGGTGGTCATGGTAAACTCGGCAACCGCCGTGCCTTCGGCCATGGCCAGCGGCACATAGTCGCTGATTGGACGGTCGGTGATGACAACGCCCGCCGCGTGCATGGAGGTGTTGCGCGGCATTCCCTCCACCTTCATGGCCATCTCCAGCAGCTCGGCGATCTGGCTGTCGCTGTCACGGGCGGCTCTGAGGTCGGCCGAGCGCTTTATGGCGTCGGCTATGGTTATGCCGTTCTCGGCAGGGATCATTTTTGCGATCCGGTCGGCAACGCCGTAGGGTATGCCCATGGCTCTGGCCACATCCCGGATGGAGTTCTTGGCCGCCATGGTATTGAAGGTGACTATCATGGAAACATAGTCAAAGCCGTATTTTCCCCGGACATATTCGATGACCTCCTGCCGGCGTTCGGTGCAGAAGTCGACGTCGAAGTCGGGCATACTGACCCGCTCCGGGTTGAGGAAACGCTCAAAGAGCAGATTATAGCGAATGGGATCGATATCGGTTATGCCAATGCTGTAGGCGGCGACGCTGCCGGCGCCGGAGCCACGGCCCGGGCCGACGGGTATGCCGCTGCGCTTGGCGAAGTTGACGTAGTCCTGAACGATGAGAAAGTAATCCACAAAGCCCATCTTGCCGATGGTCTCCAGCTCAAACTCAAGACGGTCAACTATGCTCTGGTCGGGCTGAGGGCCGTAACGGCGCTTGAGTCCCTCAAAGCACAGCTCGCGGAAGTACTCCACATTGCTCCGTCCGTCGGGAATTTCAAACACCGGCAGCTTGTAGTTGCCGAATTCAAAATCCATGTTGCACCGCTCAGCGATGCGAACGGTATTCTCCAGCGCCTCGGGATGGCCGGGCACAAGGGCGGCCATCTCCTGCTCCGACTTGAGATAGAACTCGTCCGTGGCGAAGCGGAAGGCCTTGGGATTGGTTATGACATCCTTGGTCTGGACACACAGCAGCACTTCGTGCATCCGCGCGTCTTCCTTGGAGATGTAGTGGCTGTCGTTGGTGACCACAAGGGGAACGCCGGTCATCTCGGAAATGCGCACAAGGGCGTCGTTGACCTTGAGCTGCTCGGGAATGCCGTGATCCTGCAGCTCGATAAAGTAGTTATCCTTGCCGAAGATGTCCCGGTAGAGCTCGGCTCTGGCCAGAGCCTCGTCGAATTTATCCTCCATGAGCAGCTGAGGCAGCTCTCCGGCAAGGCAGGCCGAAAGGGCGATAAGCCCCTCCGAATGCTTTTTGAGCAGTTCTATATCCACACGGGGTTTATTGTAAAAGCCCTCTGTCCACGCAAGGGAGACCATCTTGATAAGATTCTGGTATCCGGTCATGTTCTCGCACAGCAGCACCAGATGGAAGCTGTCCGAATCCTTGCCGTGTTCCTTGTCAAAGCGGGTTCTGCGGGCCACATACACCTCGCAGCCGATTATGGGCTTTATCCCCTCTTTTTTTGCCAGCTTATAAAAATCCACCACGCCGTACATTACGCCGTGGTCGGTCAGCGCGACCGCGGTCTGCCCCATCTCCTTTACTTTTTTAACCAGCCGGGTAAGACGGCAGGCACCATCCAGCAGGCTGTATTCGCTGTGAACATGAAGATGCACAAAGCCGGACATGAGGCTCCCTCCTTTCGCGTCAGTCCCGTCCGTCCTCTCCGATGGAACGGGCAATATCCATTATCTTCCGCAGCCGGTGATTCACGCCGCTGCGGGATAGTCTTGGTTCAAGGCTTTCACCCAGATCGCGCAGAGTGCTCTCCGGGCTTTCCATTCTGAGCCTGGCCAGCTGCTGAAGCTCCTCAGGCAGCCGGTCAAGACCGATGGTTCGCTCGATTTTTCTGATAGCGGCCAGCTGCTCGGAAGCGGCCATGACCGTCTTTGTTATGTTGGCCGAATCGCAGTTGGTGGTGCGGTTGGCCTTGTTGTTGACCTCGTGATTGATACGCACCTCGATCACTTCCATGTATGCTCCCGAGGCACCCATCTCACCAAGCAGCTTTTCTATGTCAGCGCTGCCTTTTATGTACGCGCTGCAGCCGTTTTTGCGGGTAAGAGTGCGGCTTTTCAGGCCGGCCTCCGCCATGAGCCCGCTCAGCTCGCCGCACAGCTCCGGGCTGTGGGAGGCTATTTCAAGATGGAATGATTTGGAAGGGTCACTGACCGTTCCCGAGGCGAGAAACGCGCCGCGCAGAAAGGCTATCCGGTTTTCTTCCCCCTCTGTCATTGAGCGGTCTATATGGCCGCAGTCCCTGCCAAATCGACCGTTTATCGCCATTCGCTGCTCGATATAGGGTATTTCCACCACATAATTTGCCCGGCCCTCGGCTTCGTCGGAGGGCGAGATGACATTGACATACACTCCGCAGCAGGCGGCGATCCTTTCGGCCATGTGCCGGGCCACACATCCCTGAGAGGTGCGGAAAATGTTGCGATGGGGATCAAGCAGCCGTGAAAAGAGCAGCAGACCGTAGGTTTCCGCCTCAATGCAGCTTTCGTCCTGCGATCCGCTCTGTATTATCTGCTTTTTCACCTTGTTTGAAAAGGAAATCACTTGCATCACCTTGAGCGTCCCACCCGCCGGGAAGCAGCGGATGGGACGGTTTGGATTATGATTATATTATGACGATCAGCCGCCTATGGCTCTGACCTCGCATTCAAGGGTCACACCGGTCTGGGCAAGAACGGTCTGCTGAATGTGCTTGATAAGATCCAGCACATCCTTGCAGGTGGCACCGCCCTTGTTGACGATGAATCCGGCGTGCTTTTCGCTTACCTGAGCGCCGCCCACGGAATAGCCCTTGAGGCCGCACTGCTCGATGAGGCCGCCGGCAAAATGTCCCACCGGACGCTTGAACACGCTGCCAGCGCTGGGCATATCGAGGGGCTGCTTATCCTTGCGGCGTCCGAGGATATCGTCCATGGTCGCCTTGATCTGCTCGGGATCACCCTTGGCCAGCTTGACGGTCACAGCGGTGACGATGCAGTCGCTGTGCTGGAACACGCTTCCGCGGTACTCAAAGCCGCACTGGGTGTTGTTGAGCTTGTCGATGAAGCCTTCCTCGGTGACATACTCGCACTCGACGACCACGTCCTTCATCTCTCCGCCATAGGCTCCAGCGTTCATAAAGGCTGCGCCGCCCACGGAGCCGGGAATGCCCCAGGCAAATTCAAGTCCGGTCAGCTCCTTTTCCAGAGCGTTCAGGCAGAAATTGGAAAGGGAGGCTCCCGCGCCCGCGCGCAGTAGGCCGTCACCCAGATATTCCACGGTATCAAACTCGCCGTCGAGGCGGACGACAAAGCCACGGATACCGGCATCGGACACCAGCAGATTGCTGCCGTTGCCGATTATCATATAAGGAAAATCCTGCTCTCTTACAAGACGGAGAAAGGCGGCGAGCTGGTCGGTGGTTTCAATCACCATGAACACATCAGCGGGGCCGCCGATGCGGAAGGAGGTGTGCCGGGACATAGGCTCGTCGCGACTCACGGAGCAGCCCAGAGCCTCCATCTCGGTTATAACGGAAGTATAGTCTTTCATTTCGTTCTCCGTTCGGTTATTTCTTGAGGCGATAGAGATTGGCGGCGCCGATTATGCCGGCGTCGTTGCCCAGCTTGGCGGCCACCAGCTCAGTCTGCTGGGCGGCGTACTTGGAGAAACGCTCCTTCTCGACGATCTTACGCAGGGGAGCAAGCAGAGTTTCCTTTTCCTTGCTGATGCCGCCGCCGATGCACAGGATAGCAGGCTGGAACACATTGATAACATTGATAAGACCGCAGGCGATGTGGTAGATATATTTCTCCACAACCTCAGTGGCGGTCTGGTCTCCGGCGCGCATACCGTCAAAGGCGGTCTTGCCGTTGACATTCTCGATGCTGCCGGCGATCTTCCACATCTCGCTGTAAAGATCGTTCTCCATGGCCTCGCGGGTCTGGTTGATCAGAGCGGTGGCGGAAGCGTACTTCTCCCAGCAGCCGCAGCGGCCGCAGTTGCAGGGCAGGCCGTTTTCAACGATAACGGTGTGGCCGAGCTCGCCGCCGGCGCAGTTGAAGCCGGTGATGATCTTGCCGTCGATGATAACGCCGCCGCCGACACCGGTGCCCAGAGTGATGCACACCACGTTGTCGTGGCCCTTCGCGGCACCCGCGATGACCTCGCCGTAAGCGGCGGAGTCGGCGTCGTTGGCGATGTATACGGGCTTGTTCAGGCGATCGGTGAGAGCCTGAGCCATGGGATACTGTCTCATGCCGAGGTTGCCGGCAAACTCGATTATGCCGGTGTTGGCGTTGGCGGTTCCGGGAGAGCCGATGCCGATGGACTCGATGTCGTCCATGGTCAGTCCGGCGTTTCTGACGGCCTCGTAGCAGGCCTCAGCGGCGTCGTCCATAATCTCGTCGGCGGGACGGGGCATGGCCGTGGGGCGTTCGCCGCGGCCGATGATGCAGTTGTTCTCGTCCACTACGCCGGCCTGAATGCCGGTGCCGCCAAGGTCGATTCCGATAGTATACATGATTTTTCCTCCGTATATTTAATGATTATTTTATTGCTGATTTTTCTATTCCGGCCGATGCTCAGTTGAAGCTGTCCCACTCGGCCTTGACCTGCACGGGAGGCTGCATTCCCATGTCGATGCCAAGGTTGTGCATAAGCTCCTGAGCGGCGTTGTAGCCCAGCTTCTTCTGGCGGTTGTTCATGGCCGCTACCTCAATTATTATGGCCAGATTTCGTCCCGGCTTCACGGGAATGGTGGTGGTGTTTATCTTTATGCCGAGAATGTCGACATATTCCTCGGTCATGCCCATGCGGTCGTACACCTTGTCGGGATTCCAGACCTCAAGGTTGACCACCATATCCACCTTCTCGGTGAGCTTTACGGCACCCATACCGAATATGCGCCGGGCATTGATGATGCCGACGCCGCGCAGCTCGATGAAGTGGCGAATGTTCTCCGGAGAGGAGCCGACGATGGTCTTGTTGGAGACCTTGCGCAGCTCCACGGCGTCATCGGCTATGAGACGGTGTCCGCGCTTGACCAGCTCGATGGCAGTCTCGCTCTTACCGACGCCGCTGTCGCCCACAAGCAGTATTCCCTCGCCGTAGACCTCCACCAGCACGCCGTGACGAGTGATTCTGGGAGCCAGCTCAACATTCAGGAAGGCAACCAGACTGGAGATGAAGCTGGAGGTGGAATCGTTGGAGCGGAGAATCGGAATGGCGTGACGCTTTGCCGATTCGAGCATCTCGTCGGTGGGCTCAAAGCTGCGGCACATCACCAGAGCGGGAGTGCCCTTGGACAGCAGATCCTCAACGATCCGGCTCCGCTCTTCGTCAGTCTTGCCGCTTATGTATGCCATTTCCGTGTTGCCGAACACCAGTATCCGGCGGTTATCGTAAAATTTGAAAAATCCGGTCAGCTCAACGCCCGGCCGGTTGACCTCGTTGGATTCAACAAGGATGGTATCCGGATCATTGGGCATATAGACCTGATCGAGGGACATTTCTTTGATGATGCGCGAAAGGGGGACATTGAATGTCGTTGCCATTTTACCCTCCGTTCCGACCGCGGACGGCCAGATTATTTTGACAGTGCATCTATTATATACTATTTCAGACCCGAAATAAAGAGCAAGATTTATTTTTTGAAAAAAACGAATCGCTCCGGCCATCAGGTATATTTTTCATTCGGCGGCAAAAGATAGCAAGCAGAGTACAGCGTTATAACCGGAGGTGCAAGGATTTGGACTATCAGGCGGTATTTGATTGTTCGCCCGGAAACAGCCAGCCGGTGTTCACCGGGCCGGACGGCTACGAAAAGAACATTGCCTACTGCAAAAAACTGAAAGGAAAGAACATTGATGTTCTTATCCGGGAATACACCCTGTCCGACGGACGGAGAGCCGCCACTGTGGCGGTGGACGGAATGTGCAGCAAGCAGAATCTGGAAATGAGCGTCATTCTCGCTTCACGACGCTTCGCGGCAAATTCCGGCCAGAACAAATTTCCCTCTCAGGATGGCGTGGAGCAGCAGTTTGCCTCAGCCGAGCTTTCCGCCACGGACGTTCTTTCCGACGGCTATATTTCCGCGCTGGCCGGCGACGTGATGGTCATTGTGGAGGGCGAGCCAAAGGTGCTTGTGTGCGGCTACCGCGCCATCACCTCCCGTTCTGTGGGAGACAGCCCCTTCGGCGGCTCGGTGCGCGGGCCTCACGAAGCCTTTATCGAGAATCTGCGCCACAACACCGCTCTTATCCGCCGCCGCCTCGCCGACCCGAACCTTGTGATGGAACCGATTAAGATAGGACGGCACTCCAACACGGTGACCGCTCTGTGCTACATTCTCGGCGTGACCTCTCCCGACCTTGTGGACGAGGCACGCAGACGGATGCAGGCCGTGGACATCGACATCATCAACGACTCCGGTGAGCTGGAGCAGCTGCTGGAGGACGACCCCAGCGCCCTGTTCCCACAGACCGACGGCAGTGAGCTGCCCGACGTGGTAACCGCCGAGCTGTGCGCCGGACGGGTGGCAATAATCGTAAACGGCAGTCCCTATGTACTGCTCCTGCCGGCCACGCTCTCCCGACTGATGCGCGCCGGCGAGGACGACTACCAGCGCTGGAGCTTTGCCACCTTTGTAAAGCTGCTCCGCTGGGCCGCATCCTTCATTTCGGTGGTTGCCCCGGCGCTGTATGTGGCCATAGTGTCCTTCCATCCGGGTCTGCTGCCTACGCCGCTGCTGATAATAACAGCTATCAATCGGCTCAATGTCCCATTCTCCGCCCTTGTGGAGGTGCTCATCATCGAATTTGCCCTTGAGCTTCTCCGGGAAGCGAGCATCCGTATGCCCAGCAACATCAGCACCGCCCTTTCCATCGTGGGAGGCATCATAATCGGAGACGCCGCCATCAGCGCCGGACTGGTCAGTCCGCTGCTAATCGTGGTCATAGGAATATCCACCATGGCCGGCTTTGTCATTCCCTCCTATCCCCTTGCCTCCTCCTACCGACTGATAAAGTATATGCTCCTGGGCTTTTCGGCTGTCTTCGGCCTCCTCGGGCTGGTGTGCGGAATGATAATCTGGATATCCTCCATGGTGTCGGTCAGCTCATTCGGTGTGGACTTTGCCGCGCCCTTCTTCCCCTTCCGTCCGAGGGCGGCTCTTGCAAGTCTCATCGAGCAGCCGGCGGCCTCACGGACAAGGCGGCCATCCTATCTCCGCCCGACCAACCGGGTCAGAATGCGCGGCGGGAGGGACAAAAGATGAAGCCACACCGTCCGCTCAGCGGCTTTCAGCTCTTTTCGCTGTGTGTTACAGCCTCCATGTTCGGGCTGTTCACCGGCCACAGCGGCGCTCTTTCGCCGGCGTATTTCCTTCTGGTCATTCTGCTTTTCGGCCTCCAGTGCGCGTCTCTGGCATTGCTCTCCTGCGCCTACAAACGAACCGGCGGAGAGGATTACAATTCTATGCTTTCCCGCGCCCTCTCCCGCCCGGCGGCTCGCGTATTTCTCGTTTTCCCCGGATTATTATTCATTCTTCGCGCGTCCCTCACCCTTTCCGGCCAGACCGAGGCCGTGTCGCTCTATCTTCTTGAGGATACCTCGGAATTTGCCGTTTCTCTTGTTTTTCTTGTGACCGCTTTCTGCGCTCTTCTGCCGGGAATACGCAGGATATCGGGCACCGCCGCGCTTTTCACCCTCCTGCTGCCGGTCGCCCTCGGTGTTGTTGTGGTCTCCGGACTGCTGGGAGCTGACTGGGGAGAACTGCGTCTGCTGTATCAGCCGGCGCCCGATGAGTTCGTGCCGGCTCTGATACCGGCACTTCTGACCGCATCCGGAGCCGAGTGCGCGCTTTTCTTTCTCAGCGCAAAAAATACGAAGGATCACTCCTCCCGGCGCCTAATAATCGCTCCGGCAGTGTGCGCGGCGATATTTCTCTGTATGCAGCTGGTCACCGTGGGCACCATCGGCCTCGGCGGACTTTCCTCCGAAGCCTACCCGTTCATTGAGGCCTCGCGGCAGATAAGCACCGGAACCGGCAGTCTTACCGAGCGGCTGGATTTCCCCTTTATAACGGTCATGCTCACCGCGTCAATTATACAGATAGCCATCTACACCCTCTGCTCCGCGCTGGCGCTTAAAACGGTCTTCTGTGCCCGAAGAACCGGTCCGCTTGCCGGCACGGCTCTTGCGGCGGAGTTTGCCCTTTCCCTGCTTATCCGATACGCCGGGCTGGGCGACGCGCTTCAGACTGTGTGCGCCTTGGGCATCGCCGTCTATACCGCTGTTCTGATTCCCCTGCTGGCCCTTCTGGCCGCGCTACGACACCGAAAGGAGAGGCCGGCATGATTAAAAAAGCCGTTATACCCGTAATCATTCTTATTCTTCTGGCTCTGCTCTCGGGCGGCACCGACGCGGTGGATGTGAACCGCACGGTTTTCGTTGTGGGCGTGGGCATTGATCGCAGTGAAAAGGACAGCGGATACCAATACACCTTCTACGCCGCCTCGCCTACGGGAGCCGACTCCGCGGTGGGAGACAACAATGTTGCTTACCGCAGTGTCACCCTTTCCGCCAGATCCCTGTCCTCTGCCGTGAGACGGCTGGAGCAGGGTTCGTCCAGAAGCATCAGCTTTGAACATCTCAGCTGTGCCGCCCTCGGAGCCTCTGTGCTGGGCGAGGATTTTCCGGCAATGATGGACTATCTGCTGCAGGTGCCCGATGTGCGCAGGCAGAGCGTGGTATTCGCTCTCAATGGCGATGCCGCTGACTTTTTCAGTGTTCCCCTCGAAGGCAATATCGCCTCGGCGGCGGCTGAAACGCTGGAACGGCTGGACGGCTCGGACAGTCACAGCAGCATAATGACTCTCGGACGGCTCGCCGGCACTCTCGAGAGCCGAACCGGATACTGTCTTTATATCCTCGGTCTTGCGGATACTCCCTCCGAGCTGTCCGGCAGCGATGTTTCCGGCGTATACTGCCTCGATCTCAAGGGAGCGGCCGTGTTTGACTCACGAGGTCTGAGCGGAAAACTCAGCCGCGATCAGGCCGAGCTGGCAAGACTTTTCACCCACGGTCAGATATCCGGGCTGATAACCTCGGTCGACAGCGACGGCAGCCGTTTTTTCTATGAAATAACCTATTCCCGCTGCCGCAGCTCATTTGTCCCAGGCGAGCCGTGCCGCGCCTCCATCGAAATGAATATTGAGTGCATTCTTCTGGAGCGCTCTGATATTACAGCGGAGCCGCCGGATGACCGCGCCCTCTCCGGGCATCTGCACGGCCAGCTTGAGCAGCTGATAGCTCTCAGCCGCGAATACGGCGCCGCTGTCACCGGCCTTGAGACCGAGGCCCGCCGGTCTCATCGGCTCTGGTATAATGAAATAAAAGATAAATGGGATTCGATATACCGCGGCACGGCCATTGACCTGCGCGTGAATTGCGTCAGCGAAAGAGCCGATGACTGAAAACGAAACAGCCCCGGACTTGCGGCAGTCCGGGGCTGTGTCAGTGCAATGCTGTGGGGATTAAAAATACTGAGGAGGTTAAACATACACCCTAAAACGACTCCGGTGCGGCTCCTTTGTCGTTCATATCCGGGTGTGATTTTATTATAACGCACCCGTGATCCGAATTGTTAATCTCATATGAACACATTTTGAATAATTATGTTTCCCTGCATATTTTTCGCCATTAAACAAACAAATGTTTGCTTTTTCGACAGAACGGTGTTATAATGTCATCAGACGCCAGATATATATTGTATTTGTTATCGTATTTTACGGAGGTATATTATGTCCGAAGCATTGACACCGTCTCAGCAGAAGGTTCTCGATTTTCTCAAGGAGCGCATCAAGCAGGGCGTCCCTCCCTCGGTGCGTGAGATCTGCGAAGCCACCGGCATACGCTCCACCTCTTCGGTACACAACCACCTTTGCGCTCTGGAAAAGGGCGGCTATATCACCCGTGCCTCCGGCCTCAACCGGCACATCAAGCTGGCCGATGAGGCGCCGGTCACTCAGGTTCCGCTGATCGGCCATGTCGCCGCCGGCTCTCCGCTGTACGCCTTTGAGGATGTGGTGGCTCACATTCCCTTCCCCGGCGACAATTACGACGCCAGTCAGCTTTTCGCCCTGCGTGTCCGTGGAGAGAGCATGATAAACGCCGGTATTCTTGACGGCGACATCATCATCGCCGAAAAAACTCCCACCGCCGCCTACGACGGCGAGATAGTCATCGCCATGATCGAGGACGAGGCCACCGTCAAACGCATCTACCGCGAGGGAGACGCCATCCGCCTGCAGCCGGAAAACGACCTTTACGAGCCGATCATCTCCCGGAACGTAAACGTCATAGGCCGCGTTATCTCCTGCATCAGATACTACGGATAATTTCTGTCCGTCTGGAAGGAACACGATGAAACATACCGATCGTCTGGCCATCGGGCTCGAGCTGTATTTCTCGGCCCGTTCAGCCTCTTTTTCCGGTCTGAAGGACTATTCCTCCTCAGACATAAAGGATATGATTGAAAACACTCCGGATTACGCCCGTTATCCCGTGGCACGGGAGATGCACAGCGCCCTCTGCGACCTGCTGGCCTCCGACCTCTGCCCCCGCCAGCATATTCCGGAGGATGTCGCGCGCATCGCTTCTGAGCGCTCGGCCTTCCGGTGCTGCGGCGACCGGCCCATAACCGCCTTCTTCAGCTGGCTTATCGACATAGCCCGCCGCAACGAGACCGACCGCGTGGAGCGCGTCTCCGGCCTCAACACCGCCGCTTCCTGCTTTGACACCCAGACCTCCTCCTTCATTCGCACCGGCCTTGCACTCAACAACCAGAGAGTGGTCATAACAAGAGAGGACGACACCATCCGTATGTCCTTTGCCGAGCGGGAATGGGGTCGTGTCTGCATTGATTTCACCGGCTGCGAGACCGACGCGGAGCTGCCGCCTCTGCCCATGCTCGGATACGCCTTCAGCACCGAAGCCGAACGGCTGGGCGACGGCTGCTTCCAGTTCCGCATCCTTGTGGATACGCTGTTTACCGACAGCGATTACTGCGAGCGGCTTCTCTCCTCCGAGGGCTGGCACGAGGTCTCCTTTATATGCAAATCGGCCAGAGCCGATATAGTCTGCCTCGACTACGCCGGACGGCTGGAACGAGCCGGCACTCCCCGGGCGGAGATAATCGACCGAGTCTGCTCTGCCTTGCTGAGCAAGAAAAGTATTCTGGGCGGCGGCGCTCTTTCCCCCGACGAATCGTCCATGCTGCCGGTGGCTGAGCTGATTTCCGGAACCGGCGGACTGCTGACCGAGCCTCGCTCCCAGCAGTGGCAGAGCGAACAGCTTGTCCTCGACTCCCTTGACAACCGCTACGCTATGCAGCAGCTGGGCAGGCTTCTTGAGGACGGTAAATGCGAGCAGCTGCGGCAATATCTCGAGCTTTCCTCTCAGGCACGCTTTGACGACGACGAACACAAGGCCCTTGCCAGTGCCCGCCGCTACGCCTCTCTCTACGAGCAGCAGCTGGCCGACGGAAGTGCCCGTCCTCTTGCTCTGCTGCTTTCCGGCCGTTTTATGGATATGACCGGCGGCTTTGACGGCACTACTCCGCGCTGTCTTGCCGAGGCTCAGACCGCCGACCGGGTGATGAGCACCGTCAGCGACAGCATGAAAAAGCTTCGGTTCGAGGGGCAATTCCCCCACTATCGCCGTCTGAAGCGCAGAAATGCAGAGTACCTTTCCTTTATGCTGCTGCCAGCCGCCGACCGTTCCCGATACGGCGTATTTTCCTTCTATGTATCTCTGGCCGCGGCAAAAATATCCGGCCGCCGTCTCCGCCAGCTAAAGGAGCACGGCATTGACGCCCAGCTCACCAACGCCCTTGACTGCCAGCCGGAGATTTCATCGGTGTGCAAATACGGCGAGCTGGCCAGCGCCGACGACGGCGAATATGTGCGCGTGGATATAGATATGTTCGGCTCCTCCAGACAAAGGAAGCTGCGCGACGACTCGGCCCAGCTGGAGCGCTACATCCGTATCGCCGAGCGTCAGTTCCGCTTCGGCAGCATCCCGGGAAGCTACGCCGCCTCCCGGTCACGCAAGGGAATGATGCCCTCTCCATTGCCGAGGCTCTTTCTCACATCCCTGCCGCTCAGCGCGGTTCTTTCCCTGCTGGCGGTAATCGGCTGGCTGCTTGCCTCCGGATATTTCCCGCTGCCCGGGCTGACCATTTCTCAGGCTCTCGGCGGCGCGGCGATTCTCTGCGCCGCGCTGAACAGCATCATCACCATAATCCGGCGGATACACTCAGCCGGACAGCTGTGGCGTTACCGCTGATAATTTTACAGGTAATCATCCGGTCACCCGCGGCATATAACTTTGTCGGAGGTGACCGGATTGCTTTATTGCACCGTAAACATAAAAAGCGTAAAAAGGACGCTGATCGTCCTTTCGGCATTCATCTGCACCGCTGTGGTTTTCTGCCTCTGGGCGCTCATGGCTCACGGAAAGCCCGACGCGGCGCAGGCCGGACAAGCTTCTGAGGAATACCGCTATTCTCGGCCGTTCATCACCGTGGTCACCGACTCCGACGCCGCGTACACCGCCGCTTTCGGGGATACTGCCGTATCCGACAGCTCGGTCCGTATCGTCGACGTTCCGGCCAATGTCAATTTCAATCCATTCTCTCTCAACCAGAGCGTATGCCTTCCTCTCGAGAGCGCCTTCATCAGCTCCGATTTTGGCTATAGAGACCATCCCATCAACGGCAGATACTCCTTTCACGGCGGTCTCGACCTCGCCTCGACCGAAGGCTCGCCCATATACGCCATGCTGGACGGCACCGTTGCCAAAGCAGAATACCATTCCAGCTACGGAAACCATGTGGTCATAAATCACGAGGAGGGCGTCCAGACACTCTATGCACATTGTCTTACCTTATGCGTCCAGCCCGGAGACACCGTGACCAAGGGCACCAAGATCGCCGAGGTAGGCATGACCGGCAGTGCCACCGGCCCGCACCTCCATGTGGAGCTGCGATATGACGGCCAGCGCTTTGACCCATCCTATCTTCTGGGAGATTACTACTCTTGAGACTGCGGGTAGGCGGCATCCGTCTTGACATCAGCTTTTATTTCTTCGCCCTGCTTTCCGCCTTCTTCATCCTTGAGCCGGACAACATAACCGCCTGCGGCGCCATTGCCGCCGTGCTGCACGAGTGCGGCCATCTGGCGGTCATGCTCCTTGTCCCTCACGGTCATGTGGAGCGGATAAGCATAGGCGCCTGCGGCGTGCGCATAACCGCAAGACTGCGCGGACAGTACAGCGGCTGGATACCTATCTGCATCGCCGGTGCCGCGGTCAATCTGTTTCTGGCCGCGATACTTCTGCTGGTATCCCTCGCCATTCAAAGCACCTTTGTGACGGTGTTTGCCTCGGCCAATCTCTGTCTCGGAGCTATAAATCTTCTCCCGGTGGAGCCTCTGGACGGTGGACAGCTCACGCGAGCCCTGCTTCTGCGCTTTTTCTCTCCCCAGACCGCCGACCGGCTCAGCTTTGTCATATCCCTGGCCACGCTTATTCCGGTATGCTGTGTCGGCTTTCTTATTCTGATGAAAACCCAGTATAATTTCTCACTTCTTCTGCTTTCCGTCTGGCTTATGGGCGGTGTGCTCAACGAATATCTCTGATGGGCGACGCCTTGCCAAAAGAGCCGAAACGATGTATAATTACCACAGACTTTTCAAACGGGGGACCTGACATGGAACTTGGATTTCCGATATATGAATTTTTCACCAACGGAATGGCCGTGGAGCATGAGGAGCCCAAAAAGCAGCGAGCCGGCAACGCTTATTCCGGCTCCCTCAGCACCGATCCTCAGCGAGGATTTGTCAACTGCACCAGCTTCAGCTACCGTGTGCTGCTGAAAAAATCTCTGGACGGCACCAAGGCTTTTATCGCCGAATGCTGGACCCGGCCGCCATATTCGCCCCGGGTTGAATCCTACGTCGAGAACTACGAGCAGAAAATCTTTGAGGACAGCAAGGAATCCCTGCCCGAGATCGAGAAATGGATCATTTCCCGATATGAAAGCGTCGTGCTGAACGCTCAGAAAATGTAATATCCGCAAGCGCAAGGCGGGACTGTTGTCAAAGGCAGTCCCGCCTTTTTCCGGCATAAATTGTTTATACCGCAGCCATTGACAAACATATGTTCTTTGTTGTACAATTAGCTTGCAGATATTTATCGGGAGGCGAAAAGCGTGGACGGCAGAACCTATATAGCCATTGACCTTAAATCCTTTTTCGCCTCCGTGGAGTGCAGAGAACGTGGACTTGACCCGATGACCACCAATCTTGTGGTGGCCGACGCCGAGCGAAGCGAAAAGACCATCTGTCTGGCTGTGTCACCCTCGCTGAAGGCATACGGCATCCCCGGCCGCCCAAGGCTTTTTGAGGTCGTCCAGAAGGTAAAGGCCGCCAACGGTCTGCGAGCCTCGAAGGCTCCGGGGCGGCGGCTCACAGGCGCCTCATACAGCAGCATCGAGCTGGCCTCTTCCCCCTCTCTGGCTATAGACTACATCGTCGCCCCTCCGCGAATGGCGCAGTATGTCAGATACAGCACATGGGTATACGAAACATATCTCAAATATATCGCGCCGGAGGATATTCATGTTTATTCCATCGACGAGGTATTCATTGACGCCACCCATTATCTCGGCACATACAAAATAACCGCCCGGGAACTGGCCGTGCGTATTATCCGCGACGTGCTGGAGCGCACCGGAATCACCGCCACCGCCGGAATCGGCACCAATCTCTACCTCTGCAAGGTGGCAATGGATATAATGGCCAAACGCGTTCCCGCCGACGAAAACGGCGTGCGCATCGCCGAGCTGGACGAAATAAGCTACCGAAAAATCCTCTGGAGCCACCGTCCTCTTACCGATTTCTGGCGAGTGGGCGCCGGATACCGCAAAAAGCTGGAGGAGCATGGACTGTTTACCATGGGCGACATCGCCCGCTGCTCCCTCGGCGCGCCCGAAGATTACTACAACGAAGAACTGCTCTACAAGCTCTTCGGCATAAACGCCGAGCTGCTCATCGACCACGCATGGGGCTGGGAGCCCTGCACCATCGCCGACATCAAGGCCTATCGCCCGGAAAACAGCAGCATAGCCTCCGGGCAGGTGCTTCAGCATCCCTACTCCTTTGAAAAGGCCGGGCTTGTGGTAAAGGAAATGGCCGACCAGCTGGCTCTCGACCTTGTGGACAAGGGACTTCTCACCGACCAGATAGTGCTCACCATCGGTTACGACATAGAGAACCTGAAGGATCCCGGAATCAAAGCTTCTTACACCGGCGCGGTCACCACCGATCACTACGGCCGCTCCGTTCCCAAGCACGCCCACGGCACTTCCAGTCTCGGCTGCCATACCTCGTCCTCCAAGCGGATCATATCCGCCGTTACCGAGCTGTACGAGCGCATCACCGACCGGAATCTGCTTGTGCGCAGGATCAATCTCACCGCCAATCACCTCGCCGACGAGGCCGCTTCAGTCTCCGCTCCCGCTGCCGCCGAGCAGCTGAGCATCTTCGAGGATTACGACGAGAAAAAACGGCGGGAGGCCGAAGAGCAGGCTGCCCTTGAGCGGGAACGCTCCATGCAGAAGGCTGTCATCTCCATAAAAAAGCGGTTCGGCAAAAACTCCATCGTCAAGGGCATGAATTTCGAGGAAGGCGCCACCGCCATGGACAGAAACAAGCAGATAGGAGGACACAAAGCGTGAGGCTTTTCGGCAGGAAAACACCCGCACAGCACCGGGACTTAAGACCTTTCTCCCCGGACGGTCAATACCGCACCAGAGACCATATCGAAAGCCTGCTTGAAGGCGAAATGTCCCGGCTGGGTATGCGGGCCGCGGGCGATCTGATCTGGTGCTCGGAGTGGGCAGACGGGGCAAGAAGGGTCATCAGCCTTTTTCTGCTCAAGGGCGACAGCGCCGTGTTTGAATGGGGCTATAACTTTGATTTTCTGCCCGAGATACACTCCGGCAGAATAAGATATTTCCGCACCGAAAAAAGCATACACGCCCAGCTCCGGCAGCTGCCACGGGAATTTGCCGATATGGCTGACTGGAGCGCCTATTCTCTTCCCATGCACTCCTCCGATCTTCCCTCTCTCGAGGCTGAGATACTGAGAATATGGCACAATACCGAGCCGCAGATAACCGAGTGGTTCAGCCGGATAACTTTGGAAAAGGATATGCGCGCCGAGCTTGAGCGGCAGATATCCCGCGGAAAGTATTACCGGCTCCTGCTGCCCGAGCAGAAATATGTGCTAGCCTTTCTGACAGCCCGCTCCGGCGACATTTCCGGAGCGGAATCACTGCTGACCGCCACAAACACATTTCTCAGCGCCTCGCCCGGGATTCAGACAAAATTGCTCGCCAGACTGAACGACACATATACCGATCAGACAGCTTATGAACAACGATAAAATCACAGACTACGACGACATCATCCGCCTGCCGCACCATGTTTCTGCCCGGCATCCCCATATGCCTGCGCGCGACCGCGCCGCTCAGTTCGCGCCCTTTGCCGCCCTCACCTGCCACGGCGCTGCCATCGCCGAAACCGCGCGGCTGACCAGCGACAGAATCGAGCTGAGCGAGGACGCCAAAGCGCTGCTCGACATGAAGCAGCAGGTACTAACGGCTTTTATCCACACCCATCCCGAGATATCCGTGACCTATTTCCGGCCGGATAAGCTGAAAAACGGCGGCGCCTATATCACCGTCTCCGGACGGCTGGCCTCCATGGACGAAATAGAGCGGACTATGGTCATGGAAAGCGGAGAGCGCATCGGCCTTGACAGCGTCACAGAGCTTGAGAGCGAATTATTTGCCCGTGTGCTGTAGTATTCGCGCAGGTTCCGCCGTTGACATACCCGCGCAATATCATTATAATTATTTTCAAATACGAATGGAAGGACGGTTCCAATGAAACGAATACTCCCCTTATTTTTGTCCCTGCTGCTTCTGTTCTCCCTCGCGGCCTGCGACAATGTGCTTGACCGTGAGCAGCTCTATCAGTTCCTTGAATACTCCGAGCAGCAGTCCTCCGAGCTTCCCGACCTTGGTTATGTGGAAACGACCTCGCCTTCCGAGCTGAACACTTCGGAGACCGGCACGGCAGACGATACAGTATCCACGGAGTCGACGACAACCACTGCCGCGACTACCACAACCACTACAACAACTACAACAACTACTACCACTACAACTACCACCACAACGACAAAGCCTACGACCACCACCGCGGCAAGCAAATATTCTCCTCCCGACGAGGACGGATATTATTATGATGTAAGGAATGTCGTGCTGTATATCGAAGAATACGGCCATCTCCCCTATAACTTCATCACCAAGAACGAGGCCCGCGACCTCGGCTGGAGCGGCGGTTCGGTGGAGAGATACATGGACGGCGGTGCCATAGGCGGAGATCGCTTCGGAAACTACGAGGGACTTCTGCCCAAGGCCAAGGGACGCACCTACACCGAATGCGACATTGACACGGACGGCTACGGCAGCCGCGGCGCCCGACGCCTGGTCTTCTCCAACGACGGCCTTTACTTCTACACCAGCGACCACTACGAGACCTTCCGCGAGGTCACCATCACTAAAGACCACGAGGTGATTTGGTAATGAAAGAATACATCATCGACTGCGCGCTTATGACCGACCGCGACAATGCCCACGGATATCTCGCTCAGGCTCTTGAGCTTCCGGAGTACTACGGCAAGAATCTCGACGCTCTCCACGATTGCCTCGGCGAGCTTCCTCCCTGCCATGTAACTCTCAGGAATCTTCCGGCGCTTTCCCTTCTGGGCGAATACGGCGACGCGCTCAGGTCGGTATTCATCGATGTCAGCCTTGAAACCGACGACTTCGAGCTCACAATAGAAAACGGCGCCGCCTGCAGCGCCGACTGATCACATAAAAAGAAACTTCCGGTTCACCATGTGTTCCGGAAGTTTTTTCGTTTTTTTATTTTTCTGCAAAATTCCCTTGTGTTTTACATTTGGCGGCTATATAATTTATGTGACATTATTTCACAATACCCTCGTGAAATTAAGATCAATAATAATTGAAAAAATCAAAAAAGTAAAGGGGATGGCTAAATTTTGGCCGCAACAAGAGAGAATGCGCCTCTGATCGTGGCGCTTGTCAACTCACTCACGCTTGAATCTGAGCTTATGTCCGGCACTCACCTGACCTCGCCGTACACCACGGACGAGCATCTCAGTCTATGCGCCGTGGCGCAGATGATGTCCCGGCATGATCGGGATCGTTTTATTTCGGCGCTCTCCTGCCGACACGGCTTTGAGTGCGTGGTTCAGCACGACGGGCACCGTCTGTCCATCAGTCTGTGCACCACCGGAGCCTTCGGCGGCGCGTGGAGCCACCTGCTCGTGCTCGGAGTTTCCCAGTCAAGCATACTGCCGGCCTGAATCAGGCTCAGTCGCTTTTGGGGCCGAAGCAGTCTATGTAGCTGTGGTTGATGAAGAAAAGAAAGGCATCGCACATCTCGTCGACAGTGGCCCGGTCATGGTTCTGAGTGATCCAGATCATAACCATGCTCACAAAGTTTGTGGCGCAGTGGGTGCAGAGCATATTTCCGTCCAGCATACGAAGGCCGGTGCTGGCCTGAACATTCCAGTGATCCACAAGCTCCATGAGAAAAATTCTGACCTGCTCGATCATTATGCTCACAAAGCTGTTCTGGCCGGTGACGTTGAAGGCGCGGCTGTAGAAATCCCGGTCGTTGTCTATATCCGTGAACACCACATGGACAGCCTCATAAACCAGACCGCGCTCGATGAGCATCCGGGCGCTGCTGACCAGCTCGTGGCGGACTATCCATTCAAGAACCTCATACTTGTCCTGAAAATGATAATAGAACGTGGGGCGAATGACGCCCGCGTGCTCGGTTATCATGCGTATCGTGATCTTTTCAAAGGGCTGGTGCAGCATGATTTCCTTCATGCTGGCTGCTATCAGCTCCTTCGTCAGTTCCCTTTTCTGCTCCATTCGCTCACCTCCCGTCAGCCTTTCTGAGACGTTATTATTCGGCGAAGATTCTTATGAACACATCCACCGCCGCCGCAAGCAGAACGGCAGCTCCGATGATGTAGGCCTTTTTCTTCGGTTCGTAGCCAAGACGATAGCCGATATGCAATCCGGCCGCGACAGCCGCGGCGGTGACCACCAGCAGGCAGCTCAGGCTGACAATAATATTGGCATCCATAAAAGAAAACAGCAGTCCGGCAAAGAGAGAATCCATCGCCGTCAGCACGGCGGTTACTCTGATATTGCGGAAATTAAGCTCCGATCTGCGCTCAAGCATATCGGAGTTTTTTCTGCCCTTGTACAGAAGGAAAAGCCCCAGCGCCAGCATTATCACAATTGAGCAGAAGCTGTAAAGATCGCTGGAGGACTCGGCTCGATCCCGGAACATGGGCATGAACACAAACACATTGCCCAGCGCCGCCGCGACGACCTGAGCCACGCAGAATATCGATGCGACCTTCACAAGATTTGCTTTGTTTATTTCCATCAGCACCGCGCCGTAGCACACTGACACGGCCAGCACATCAAAGGATATTCCTATACATACCAGCAGGATTTCAATAATTCCCATATTAAACCTCCACGCGGCATAAGCCATTAAGTTACCTTAGTAATAATATGTTTTTTCGCGCTTCAAAGGCCATATACAATTTCCTTTTGCGCGTCAGAGCAGCTATACATTTTTCCCTTTGTGTATATTTTTCCAAACAGACGTTTGAATTTGTAGATTGGAATTGAAAATCTCAGGTGCTTTAATCTTGTCGTAAAATATCGCCCCGCGTCACGGGGCATCAGCATATTACGACAGGAGAGGATAAACCATGACGATAACAGTGGTCTGCGATGTACTCGGCGAGGAAAACAACGGCACAACCATTGCCGCGATGAATCTCATCCGCAGTCTGCGCTCAAAGGGACACACAGTGCGGATACTTTGTCCCGACGAAGAACGCCGGGGCGAAAAGGATTATTATGTCGTTCCACGGCTCAGTGTCGGGCCGCTCAACGGATATGTGCGCAAAAACGGCGTGTGCATCGCCCGGGTGGACCGCGAGGTTATCCGTCAGGCCCTCGACGGTGCCGACGAGGTGCACATCATGACGCCCTTCCTGCTGTCCAACGCCGCCATGAAGGAGGCAAAAGCCATGGGCATTCCCGTTTCGGCCGGCTTTCACTGCCAGGCAGAAAACCTGACCAATCACCTTTTCCTGATGAACTGCGGCTGGGCAAACACCCTTACCTACAAGGTATTCTACCACACTCTGTTCAGCAAGGCCGACGCGATTCACTACCCCACGGAATTTATCCGCAGTGTGTTTGAGGACGCCGTCGGCGCGAAGACCAACGGGTATGTCATCTCCAACGGCGTGAACCTCGACTTCGTTCCCACTCCGGCCACTCGTCCTGAGGAATTCCGCGACAGATTCATTATACTGTTTACCGGCCGGTATAGCAAGGAAAAATCTCATAAAATCCTTATTGAGGCAGCGGCCCTTTCAAAGCACCGCGACCGCATCCAGCTGGTTTTCGCCGGAGACGGCCCGCTGAAAGAGGAGCTGAAGGAACTGGCCGGCAAAAGGCTGACCAATCAGCCACTGTTCCGGTTCTTCTCACGCCGGGAAATGATCGAGGTCATAAACTACGCCGACCTCTATGTCCACCCGGCCGAGATCGAAATCGAGGCCATAGCCTGCCTTGAAGCCATCTCCTGCGGGCTGGTTCCGGTCATCGCCAACTCTCCCCGGTGCGCCACCAAGCATTTTGCTCTGGATGAGAAAAACCTCTTCCGAGTCAACGACGCCGCTCACCTTGCCCAGCGCATTGATTACTGGATCGAGCATCCGGAGGAAAAGGCCGAGTGCAGCCGCAGATATCTCGGCTTCACAAAGCAATTCGAGCAGAGCAGCTGTATGGATCGCATGGAGAAAATGATCCTTGAAACCGCAGGAAAGGTGACGGAAAATGAGCCGGAAAGTGATATATTACTCCGACGAGCTTAACGACGATTTCGCCGGAACGGATATAACAGCCCGCCCCATAGACGAAAGCTATAAATACATAAACAACTCGCCCATATGGAAAACCGCGGCGTTCCTCGTCTACCGCGTGATCGCCACGCCGCTGGTGTGGCTCATATGCAAGCTGGTGTGCGGCCTGCGCATCAAGAATCGAAAAGCGCTCCGTCAGCTGCGTGGAAAGGGCTTTTTCATGTACGGCAACCACACCAACGGCATGGCCGACGCCTTTACGCCGACCCTTGTTTCCTTTCCCCACCGGGCGCATATAATAACCAGTCCCGATGCCGTTTCTCTGAAGGGACTCGGCACCATTGTCGCCATGCTCGGAGCCATTCCCGTTCCCGGCGACCTGCGCTCCACCCGCGCCTTTCGCAAGGCTATCGAGACGAGGTATGAGCAAGGTCGGGTCATAGCTATCTATCCCGAGGCTCATATCTGGCCCTACTACACCGGCGTGCGTCCCTTCCCCGCCACCTCGTTCCAGTACCCGGTGCGTCTCAACGCTCCCAGCGTGGCCTTTGCCGCCACATACCGGCGCCGAAAGCTGCTGCGTTTTCTGCCGCCTCTTATGACGATAACAGTCAGCCAGCCCTTTTATCCTGATCTTTCCCTTGGCGAGCAGGCGGCAAAACAGAAGCTCCGCGGGCAGATTTACGACTTTCTTCAGGAGACAGTCTGCACCGAGGATAACTACGCTTACATCGACTACATACGCCGCGAATGTGAGGCGGCAGAATAATTGTATTTTTTGTTTCCAGCCGGAAATGCTAATGGCAAAGGGAGACGCCGGTTCTGCCGGCATCTCACCCGCCGGAGGCATTTCCGGCTTTTTTACGCGAAAGGACCGAATCGCCATGAAACGAAACAAAAGAGAAGATATAAGGCTTTCCGCTGTTATCTGCGCCGTGGTGACAGCCACTCTCGCCGTTGCTGCGGCGGCTGCCATGGCCGCCTATATCATACACGACAAGTGCCGCCGGGCGCTGCCGATGGGCATGGAGCGTGAATACCGCGGCGAACACCATCTGCCCGTGTTCCCGGATGACGAGGAACTGGAATTTTGAAACAGAAACGGCTGCCGAGGAGCTGATCCCCGGCAGCCGTTTTCGGTTGCTATGGTTTTACACGGATTTGTCAGCCAGAATGTCCTGAGCGAAATCCAGTGTGGCGGCGGTTATGCATTCGATGTTGCGGTCAATGAAAACCGTATCTTTGGGAGTATGTATGCGCCCAAGATAAAGGCCGCACAGCTTGGATTTTCTGAAGCAGGCGACGGCAATGCCGCGCTT
>JAZSQO010000036.1:0-3285 GCA_045538015.1 Acutalibacteraceae bacterium
TCGCCCGTGAGCTGGTCGAGCAGCGCCGCAACGCCCAGAAGGAAGAGCAGTTCCAGCAGCAGACCAAGGTCACCCTCGACAATCTGTTCAGCCAGATGCAGGAGGGCGAAATGAAGGAGCTGAAGATCATCGTCAAGGGCGATGTCATGGGCTCCGTCGAAGCCGTCCGCCAGTCTCTTGAGAAGCTGAGCAACGAGGAAGTCCGCGTCCACATCATCCACGGTGCCGTCGGTGCTGTCAACGAGTCGGACGTTATGCTGGCCAACGCCTCCAACGCCATCATCGTCGGCTTCAATGTCCGTCCCGACCCGATGGCCGCCGAATACGCCGAGCGCACCGGTGTCGATATGCGCCTCTACCGCATCATCTACGACTGCATCGAGGAGATCAGCTCGGCCATGAAGGGTATGCTGGCTCCCAAGACCCGCGTTGTCGACCTTGGCCGCGCCGAGGTCAGACAGACCATCAAGATCAGCTCGGTCGGTACCGTTGCCGGCTGCTATGTGGTCAGCGGCAAGATCGAGCGCCGGGCACTCATCCGCGTGGTGCGCGACGGTATCGTCATCGCCGAGGATCAGATCAAGTCTCTGCGCCGCTTCAAGGACGACGTCAAGGAAGTCCAGCAGGGCTACGAGTGCGGTATCGGCCTTGAAAAGTTCAACGACATCAAGGAAGGCGACTTCCTTGAGGCCTTCATCATCGAAGAATACCGCGACTGATGAACCGCTGAGAAAGGAAAGGCATAATCTATATGGCAAGTCACAGAAGCGACCGCCTGAACGAGGATATCATGCGGGAGATGTGTGCCATAATCCGCACACTCAAGGATCCGCGCATCAGCCCGCTGCTGTCGGTGGTGCGGGTGGAGGTCACCAACGACCTTTCCTACGCCACCTGCTATGTCAGCTGCATCGAGGGCTACGAAAAAGCAAAGGAATCGGTCAAGGGACTCCAGTCGGCGGCAGGCTATATCCGCCGCGAGCTGGGCAGCGCTCTCAAGCTGCGCAAGGTGCCCGAGCCCCGCTTCATTGCGGACGATTCCATCGAACGCAGTGCCCACATCAACAAGATTCTCATTGATGTGCGTCCCGAGGGAGGCTATCCCGAGGACGAGGAAGAGGACGAAGAGTAATTCTTCCGCTGCTGCGCTGTAAAGCCTGATGGCTTTGCGACCATACAGAAAGGAACGGCCGGCGAAAATGTATTTTTCCGCCGGCCGGTGCAATACTTATGGCAAAGATTTCATTGAAAAAGGCCGCCGAGCTCCTGCTTGGGCAGGACGAGATAGTCATTCTCTGCCACCGCTATCCCGACGGCGACACCGTAGGCTCGGCCTTCGGTCTGTGCATGGCACTGCGCGACCTCGGCAAAAAAGCCAATGTGCTGTGCGGAGATATCATCCCTCAGAAGTATAATTACATATTCCGTGAGCTTCAGCCCGTGGATATGAAGGAAAAATTCATTGTTTCGGTGGACGTGGCCGACGCGCCCCTTCTGGGCCTGCTCCAGAACGACTACGCCGACCGCATCGACCTGTGCATCGACCACCACGGCTCCAACAAGCTCAAGGCAAAGCACAGCTATGTGGACGCGGCTGCAGCCGCCACCGGCGAGATCATCTACAAGCTGGTGGGTCAGCTGGGCACACCGGTCACCAAGGAGATAGCCACCGCCCTTTACACCGCTCTCTCCACCGACACGGGCTGCTTCCGCTATTCCAACGTCACCTCCCGCACTCACCGCATCGCGGCCGATCTGCTGGAAAAGGGAGTGGACGGCAGCGCCATTAATCAGATCATGTTTGAGACCAAATCCAAGTCCCGGTTCAATCTGGAAATGGAGATGCTCAGTAAAATAGATTTCCGCTACGAAGGCCGTCTGGCCATGATCGTGCTCACCACCGAGATGGTCGAGCGCAACTCCATCACCGAAGGCGACGTGGACGGTCTGTCCGCCATTGCACGCAACATCGAGGGCGTGGACATGGGCGTGATGATCCGTCAGGTGGCCGATGGCTACAAGCTGTCGGTTCGCACCTCCAAGGAGGTCAACGCCTGCACCTTCTGCAACTATCTGGGCGGCGGCGGACATCCCGCGGCGGCCGGCTGCACCATCCGTGTGGATACGGTGGAGGAAGCCAAGCAGATAATCGTCGAAACGGCGGCAAAGGTGCTGTGAACAGCGCGAAACAGCCGCTCAGCGGCATACTGATAATCGACAAGCCGGAGGGCTTTACATCATTTGATGTGTGCGCGAAGCTCCGGCGCATTGCCGGCCAGAAGAAAATCGGCCACACCGGCACCCTTGACCCCATGGCCACCGGCGTTATGGTCATCCTCCTCGGCTCTGCCACCCGAGCAGCCGAGCTGGTGCCCAACCACGACAAGCGATATCTTGCCGGCTTTCGTCTGGGAATGACCACCGACACTTTGGACATCACCGGCGAGGTGACCGGACAGTGTGAAGCCTCCGTGGGCAGAGAAGAAATGGAAAAGTCTCTCGAGGCTTTCAGAGGCGAAATAGAACAGCTTCCGCCAATGTATTCCGCCGTGCATTCCGATGGCCGCAGGCTGTATGAGCTTGCCCGGGAGGGAAAAACGGTGGAGCGGACACCAAGAAAGGTGACCATTCATCACCTTGAGCTGGTGGAATACAGCCCTGAGAAAGGCGAGGGCGTCCTCGATGTGAGCTGCTCCAAGGGTACATACATCCGCTCCCTCATCGATGATATCGGGCAGGCTCTTGGCTGCGGAGGAGTTATGACCTCTTTGCGGCGCACAGAGGCCTGCGGTTTTTCGCTGTCCGACGCCATGACCATCGGGGAAGCTCAGCAGCTCTCGGAGAGCGGAGAGCTTGCCTCGAAGCTCATCCCGACGGAGAGGGTATTTGAAAGCTTTGCCCGCTGCGGCATAACCGACAAGCAGGCGACCCGCTACTTCAACGGCGGCGAGCTTGACCTTGCCCGGGTCAGAATGTCCTCCGACCCGTCCGACGGCGAGCTTATCCGGGTGTACAGAGGAGGGAGCTTCCTTGGTCTTGGACGAGTGGATAAGGAGAATGCCCTGCTCTGGCCCCACAGAAAATTCTGATCACTATTTATAATGAAAAGGAGTCGAGAGAATATGCTGATATATGGCGCCATACCCGAGCTGCCGTTGTCGGCTGTTGCTCTCGGCTTTTTTGACGGCCTGCATCCCGGCCATGAGGCGGTCATCCGTGCCGCTGCAAAGGGCGGCGAGCAAACCGTGGTGATGTCCATCGGTGATTCAGAGCGTAAAGCCTCAC
>JAZSQO010000193.1:0-6240 GCA_045538015.1 Acutalibacteraceae bacterium
ATGTTTTGGATAGCAGAAACACTTCTTTCTCCTGCAAAAAAACGGAGCTGCCCTGCAGCCCCGTTTTATGCAAAATCAGCGGGTCTTCCGGCTTGTCAGATACTTGCGGACCATCAGCGCCACCTTGAACACGATGGCATGGTCAAACTGACGCAGGTCAAGGCCGGTCAGCTTCTTGATCTTCTCCAGACGGTAGACCAGAGTGTTTCTGTGGACGAACAGCTTGCGGCTGGTCTCGGAAACGTTCAGGTTGTTCTCAAAGAACTTCTGGATGGTGAACAGAGTCTCCTGATCGAGGCTCTCGATGGAGCCCTTCTTGAACACCTCGCGGAGGAACATCTCGCACAGGGTGGTGGGCAGCTGATAGATCAGGCGGGCGATGCCCAGATTCTCGTAGCTGATGATGGCCTTTTCGGTGTCGAACACCTTGCCGACCTCCAGAGCCACCTGAGCCTCCTTGAAGGAGCGGGCCAGATCCTTGATGCCGGTGACGGTGGTGCCGATACCGACGACGCAGTGGGTGTAGAACTCGCTGGAGAGGGTGTCCACGATGGCGCGGCCGACCTTTTCAAGATCCTTGACCTCGATGCCGGCGCGGATCTCCTTGACCAGAGCGATGTCGGTCTCGTTGATGTTGATAACGAAATCCTTGGACTTGTCCGGGAAGAGATTCTGGACGATGTCGAAGGTGGTCATGTCGGTTCTGGTGGTGATGCGGATGAGCAGCACGGTGCGGTTCACATCGGCGTTGAAGCGCAGCTCACGGGCCTTGAGATAGATGTCGCCGGGCAGGATGTTGTCGAGAATGACGTTCTTGATGAAGTTGCCGCGGTCGAACTTTTCGTCATAATACTGCTTGATGGAGTTGAGGGAGACAGCGAGGATGGCGGCGTAATTCGCGGCCAGCTCGTCGGTGCCCTCCACGAAGACGGCGTATTCGGCATGGGGATGGCCGCCAAAGGGCTTGTAGCTGTATCCGGCGGCGACAAAGGGCTCCGAGCCGCAGATGAGCTCAGCGGAAACATTCTCGCAAGCCTCGCCGCAAAGGGTGAGATCGCTGCAGGCAATGGCGACGCCGGAATCATCAACAACACCGATGGTGCGGTCGATGGTGTCGCGCATCTGATGGACTACTCCCTGAAACAGTCTGTTAGACATATTCTAATCTCCTTATCCGCCGTAAGACCGGCAATAATTATCCTCTTTCATTCCGAATGACCGCCCGGGTCGGGGGAAAGGACGGACACTCGACAAAAAGCCGCCGAAAGACCTGACGGCCACGCTAAACCTTTACTTATACATTCTATCTAAATTCGGGCCGTTTTGCAAGTCTTTTTTTCAAAACGAACGAATTATTTTTGTAGGTTTACCCAAACAAGTCAGAACATCTTGCATGGAACGGTCAAAAATTCCGCCGGGAACAGGAAAGCCTCACCCACAAAGCACTTGCTTTTTCCAGCGGCTATGGTATACTTAAATTAATACAAAACTAAAATGGATGGGGGAGACAGAATGGCGCGGCCCAGAAGAACGGAAGCCGAGGTGCGCTCGTCCCGGGTGATAAAGCTCAACGCCCGCAGGCGGCCGGTTGTGGAGGTCAAGGCCACACCGGTCAAGCGGACCTTTTCCCGGTGCGACCTGCCCGGAGGCGATTTTCTGATGAATTATTACTATGTCGTGGACAGCGCCGGCAACTATGTCCCCGAGGATATAGAAAAGGCCACCCACTACGAGCGGATAATCTACGACCGGGACGGCACGCCCATCGGCAGCACCATGGGCCGTCTGCGGGACGGCGTCCACTGGTGAGGATACAGCACAGAAGCGGAGAGCGCGGAAAGACCGTGCCCTCCGCTTTTTTCGCGTGCCGCAAAGCCTCCGGCCTTTCTCCGCAGGGGCAGATTCTATATCTGCCCACGAACCGCTGCCGGATTCCGACGGAGGTCACCTCGGTGCGTGCTGTCCGCTAAAGAATAAAGAATGGAGAATAAATAGTAAATAATAAATTTTTTCTTTCGGGACTTCTTTCGGGACGCAACATTTTGTGCTTGCCCGCCGGGGTCACGGCGATATCTGCTTCGGGCAATTTTTTGGCTGTAAATCGTTTTCAATTTTTTGCTTTGCTATTGCCTTTAAGGCTTGAATATGGTAAAATGAAACGGATTAATCCGTGGACGGGCTGAAAGTTGCGTTTTTGTGCTGTTAATTGCGAATTTCTATCTCAGGATGGGCGGACGGACGCGAACGGAGCCTCTTCACGGAAGGGTTTAGTAAAAAGAAACGGTAAAAAGAGAAGGCAAAAGAAACAAGGAAAGGTCGGAAAAACATGAAGCTCAGCTGCTCGAAAAATCTCCAGTACGCCGGAAAGAAGCTGACCATAATAGCCCTCGCGCTGCTTATGGTGGTCAGCGTTCTCTCCAACGCGCTGCCTTCCGCGGGGGCGGCTCTTGAGGCAGGCCAGCCCGCCGTTTCCGCGGGCGACGCGGTGAATACCGACGACAAGGCGGTCAGCTCCGGCGACGCCAAAGACGAGGACAATGTCCTTGTCAGCGCCGGTGATGCTTCGGGTTCTGATGTGATGCTGCTTGCCGCAACCATCGCAGAGGGCGAGTGCGGCAACTGCACTTGGGTCATCGATGACGCAGGAGTTCTGACCATATCCCCGAAAGCCGGCACGGACGGCGTGCTGTCGAGCTTTACTTCTTCTTGGCCTTGGTTGTATTATAGAGGCGATGTAACAAGCGTTGTTGTTGAGCCGGGCGTTGTCGGAGGCAGTTCCACTGCATATATGTTCTATGACCTCCCCAACTGTACATCTATGGATCTCAGCGGTCTTGACACCCGAAATGTCACTGATATGAGTTACATGTTCATCAGTTGCGCTTCGTTGACCTCGGTTAATGTCGGCGGTTGGAACACATCGAATGTCATTGACACTAACCACATGTTCAGCGGTTGTACAGCACTTACTTCTCTTGATTTTTCCGGATTTGATTTCTCCGGTGTGAAAGATGCATCGTATATGTTCTACGACTGCAATCAGCTATCATCTGTTGATGTAAGCAGATGGGATACATCCAGTCTCGAAAATGCACAGAGTATGTTCCAGAACTGCAAGTCTATTACCACCCTTGGAGTCAGTGATTGGAATACATCAAACATCAGCAAATTCAATACGATGTTCTATGGCTGCTCCAGCCTTAAAACACTTGATGTCAGCGAGTGGGATACCTCCTCTGCCGTTAATATGAACAACTTGTTCCGTGATTGTAAGGCGATTGAGTCACTGAATGTCTCCGATTGGGAAACAGGAAATGTCACCAACATGGGTGCCCTATTTAGCGGTTGCAGCAAGCTGACAGCAATTGATGTCAGTAAGTGGGATACATCCAACGCAACAAACATGTCTGCCATGTTCATGGACTGCAGCACTATTACCTCGCTTGATGTCAGTAACTTCAAGACCGAGAATGTTACTAACATGAGCTATATGTTCAGCGGCTGCAAGAGCCTGACAGCTATTGATGTCAGCAATTTCAAAACCGGAAATGTCACTGCCATGAATCGTATGTTCGACGGCTGCAGCAGCCTGACAGCTATTGATGTCAGCGGTTTTGATACCGCAGATGTTACCAGTATGATGATGATGTTCAGCAACTGCAGTAAGTTAACAACACTTGATGTCAGCCAGTGGGACACTTCAAATGTTACCAGCATGACCTCTATGTTCAGTGGATGCCGGACACTGACCGATCTTGATCTCAGCGGCTTTGATACATCAAAAGTCACTGACATGAGCAATATGTTCGCCGGCGACACAAAGCTCGACACAATTTCCGTGAGCGCAGATTTTACACCTGCCTCAAACTACGAAGCAGAAGACGGTGTCAACTTCTTCAATGTAGTTGACGGAACTCTCATCGTAAAACCCAAGGACGGCTACGCTGTCAAATCCATCACAGTTGGCAGCGAAGAGGTCGAGCCTGAGTTTGACGAAGAAAACGGAACTTACACCTACGCAGGCTTCACAGGAGACAGCGTTGCCACAATCACTTTCGACTGGGCAAGAACCGTCACCTTCATGGACGGCGAAACCGAGGTCGAAAAGCAGGTCGTTGCTCAGGGCAACGACGCAAAAGACCCCTACAAGGATAATGTCCCCGTAGTTCCCGGTATGCGTTACCTCGGCTGGGACAAGGCTTTCACCAATGTCCAGAGCGACCTTACCGTCAACGCTCTGTGGGAGCCTGACGAATACACCCTCACCTTCGATGTGAACGGCGGCGATGCCCTTGCCGCTGACAAGCAGACCAAGACCGTTACCTACACTCTGCCCGTTGGCGAGCTTCCCGCCGCCACCCGCACCGGCTACACCCTCGACGGCTGGTTTGACGGCAACGGCACCAAGTACACCGCCGACACCGTTTATAATGTGCAGGCAGACACCACCCTCACCGCTCAGTGGACTATCAATGAATACGATGTGAATTATCACATCACCGATATCTCAGAGCATCCCACCAAGGGCGTTCTGCCCGGCACCGATACACTCGAGCACGGCACCGCCTACACCGCGAAGTTCCCCGCCGCCATCGACGGCTTCACCTTCTTCGGCTGGTACACCGACGAGGGCTACACCGCCGAATATGTTGACGGCACTCCCATCACCGCCGACACCGACCTTTACGGCCACTGGACACGGGACGGCGCTCTGCTCGGCGGTATGCTGACATGGGTGGAGAACGGCGAAGGCTTTGTCCGCCCCGACTCCGTGACCGTAAACCTCTACCAGAACGGCACTCTCATCGACACCTGCGTCGTTCCCAAGGACGAAGCCGCCGATGTGCAGTACTACAGCTTCGACGAGGTGTTCGTGACCGACATGGACAGCAATCCCTACAACTACACCGTGGACATCGACAGCGTCCCGGAAAACTATGTCTCCGTGGTCTCCGGTCTCGACATCACCAACACCTATAATGTAAACACCTACACCATCACCAAGCAGTGGGACAACACCGGCAATCCCGATGGCCTCCCCGAAAACGTAAAGGTTGAGCTTTACTGCGACAGTGCCCTTTACCGAACCGTTACCCTCACCGAGGCCAACGGCTGGTCCCAGACCGTCACCGTTCCCCGCCTCATCGCGCAGAACAGCACCTTCACCGTCAAGGAGATCGCCGTTCCCGGCTTCTCCTCCGCCTATGAGGCTCCCGTGCCCAAGGACACCGACGGCGACGGCGCCGCCGACGCCATCACCTACGTTATCAAAAACGCCTACATCATGCCCCAGATCACCGTCAGCGGCGACATCGCATGGGACAAGGTTCCCGACGGCATGACCGAGCCTGATATGACCGTCAATCTCCTTCTGGGCGGCAGTGTCATTGACACCGTCACCGTCCCCGCGGGCGTTACCGCCTACAGCTTCGGCGACCTCGACCGCTACGACGACGAGGGCAGCGCCCTTGCCTACACCGTCGAAGTAGAGGACATCGCTGATTATGATGTGGTCACCGCCGCGCCCGCAACCGATGCCGACGGCAACGTCGACATCGACATCACCGCCACCGGCACCTTCACCTACGGTGCTCTGACCATCAGCAGCACCGTCACCGGCGAGGACGCTCCCGCAGACGCGGAGTTTGTTTACACTGTTACCTTCGACAGCTCCGTTTCCTATCCCTACACCGGCTCCGCCGCAGGCACCATCAAGTCGGGCGACAAGATCACCCTCAAGAACGGTGAGAGCGTCACTATCGCAAACATACTTGTGGGCGTGAAGTACACCGTCACTCAGGACGCCGCCGAGAATTTCGTCACCACTCCCGCCAGCGGCAAGGTGGAAGGCGCTGTCTCCACCACTCCCGCTGTCGCGGCCTTCTCCAACGCCTACAACCCGCCCGTGACCACCGGCACCCTGACCATCACCAACAAGGTCACCGGCTCCGATGTCGACACCACCCTCAAGTTCCCCTTCAAGGTGGAGTTTGACGCCGCCGGAAGCTACGAGCTGCGCGTCTACGGCGCGGGCGAGACCGTTCCCGCCGCCGGTTCCACCGGTATGCTGGGCCGGACCACCCCCGGCCCCCCCGGCTCCAGAGCCACCACCTCGACCATCAAGTCGGGCGACACCATCCAGCTTGCCCACGGCGAGACCGCCGTTATCAGCGGCCTGCCCGCCGGCACCACCTACAAGGTCACCGAGACCGACCAGAAGGGCTACAAGCTGACCTCCAC
>JAZSQO010000060.1:0-20076 GCA_045538015.1 Acutalibacteraceae bacterium
TTGAGGAAACTCCTGCTGAGGAAGCCGCTCCTGCTGAGGAAGCTCCCGCTGAGGAAACTCCTGCTGAGGAAACTCCCGCTGAGGAAACTCCCGCTGAGGAAGCCGCTCCTGCTGAGGAAGCTCCCGCTGAGGAAGCTCCTGCCGAGGAAGCTCCCGCTGAGGAAGCCCCCGTTGAGGAAGCTCCCGTTGAGGAAACTCCTGCTGAGGAAGCCGCTCCTGCTGAGGAAGCCGCTCCTGCTGAGGAAGCCGCTCCTGCTGAGGAAGCCGCTCCTGCTGAGGAAGCCGCTCCTGCTGAGGAAGCTCCCGCTGAGGAGACTCCCGCTGAATAATGCCAACATCGTCTGATACTCAGACAGTTTAGGAAAGAGGCTCCGCCCATCGCTGGGTTCAGCATGGGCGGAGTTGTACTGAATAAAATAATACAATCACAATTACATCATAATAGGAGATCAGAAAGGAGTCGCGACATCATATGCGAATAAAGACACTCTTTAATGACGGATGGAAATTCACCCAGAAGGACGTTGGAATCGACGGCATCGCCAAGGCAAAGATGACTGCCGTTTCCATTCCCCATACATGGAACAATCTGGACGGCCAGAGCGGCGGAGACAACTACTACCGCGGCCGCTGCTGGTACGAAAAGACCTTCGTCACTCCCAAAAAGCTGGGCAGCGACAGACTGTATCTTGACTTTGCCGGCGTGAGCAGCATTGCCGAGGTATTTGTCAACGGCAAGTCCGCCGTCACCCACGAGGGCGGCTTCTCCCGCTTCCGCTGCGACATCACCGACCTGCTCAATCCCGCGGGCAAGAAGAACAGCATCGTCGTTTCCGCCGACAACAGCGAGAACGGCACTGTTTATCCTCAGGTCGCCGACTTCACTTTCTTCGGCGGCATCTACCGCGACATCAACCTCATTCAGGTTCCCGAAAGCCACTTTGATCTGGACTACATCGGCGCTCCCGGCATCGCTGTAAACGCAAAGCCCGGCGAGGGTGCCGCTGACGTCAAGGTCACCGTATACACCGCCAACGCCAAGGAAGGCCAGACCATCAAGGTCACCATCGAGGGCGACAACGCCTGCGAGCCTGTTGTTCAGGACGCCTCCAACGGCACCTTCGAGCTCAAGATCGAGAACGCTCACCTCTGGAACGGCCGCAAGGATCCTTATCTCTACAAGGCTACCGCCGAGCTGATCGCCGACGGCAAGGTTCTGGACACCGTTGAGACTCTCTTCGGCGTGCGTTCCTTCCGCGTTGATCCCAACGAAGGCTTCATCCTCAACGGCGAAAGCTATCCCCTGCGCGGTGTCTGCCGTCATCAGGATCGCGAGGACAAGGGCTGGGCCATCGGCAAGGCCGAGCACGAGGAAGACATCGCCCTCATCATGGAGGTCGGTGCCAACACCATCCGTCTGGCCCACTATCAGCACGACGAGTATTTCTATGAGCTGTGCGACAAGGCCGGTCTGGTCATCTGGGCCGAGATCCCCTTCATCTCCCGCATGATGGTGGAAGGCGGCCCCAACGAGGTCTCCCAGATGAAGGAGCTCGTTATCCAGAACTACAACCATCCCTCCATCGTCTGCTGGGGTCTTTCCAACGAGATCACCATCAGCGGCGAGAGCGAAGAGATGTATGACCGCCACAGAATCCTCAACGATCTGTGCCACGAGCTGGATCCCGACCGTCTGACCACCATGGCTCAGGTTTCCATGCTCCCCACCGAGAGCCCCCTCAACCACATTTCCGACATCATCTCCTACAACCACTACTTCGGCTGGTACATGGGTGATGTGGCTGACAACGGCCCCTGGTTCGACAATTTCCACAAGGAGAATCCCGAGGTCTGCCTCGGCGTTTCCGAGTACGGCTGCGAGGCTATCCTCAGCTGGCACAGCGCCACTCCCGAGCAGGGCGACTACACCGAGGAATATCAGGCCTACTACCACGAGGAGATGCTCAAGACCTTCTCCACCCGTCCCTTCCTGTGGGCCACTCATGTGTGGAATATGTTTGACTTCGCCAGCGATATGCGCGACGAGGGCGGCGTAAAGGGACGCAACCACAAGGGTCTGGTCACCTTCGACCGCAAGACCAAGAAGGACAGCTTCTTCATCTACAAGGCATGGTGGACCACCGAGAGCTTCGTTCACGTCTGCGGCCGCCGCTTCGTTGACCGCGCCGGCGAGACCACCGAGATCAAGGTCTACTCCAACCAGCCCGAGGTCGAGCTGTTCGTCAACGGCAAGTCGGTTGGCAAGCAGCAGGCCGACAAGATCTTCATCTTCAAGGATGTGGCCCTCAAGCGCGGCAAGAACAAGATCAAGGCCGTCGCCGGAGAGAGCACCGACGAGATCGTTCTGCGCCGTGTCTCCAAGCCCAACAAGAGCTATGTGCTCAACACCTCCAAGGGCGAGGTCGACAACTGGTTCGACTCTCCCTCCAACGAGGGCTGCTTCACCATCAAGGACAAGGTCGGCGCTATCATGGATCATCCCGAGGGCAAGGCTCTCTTCGAGGAAATGATGGCCAGCATGACCGCAGGCATGGGCAACTTCGAGCTGGGCGACAGCATGATGAAGATGCTCCGCAATATGTCCGTCGAGCGCATCATCAAGATGGCCGGCGACCGTGTTCCCGCCGAGGCCATGTCTCAGTTCATCGAGAAGCTCACCAGCATCAAGAAGTAATCTTTCATCATAGTAACAGCCGGAGGGCTGCCGCAGAAAACGCGGCAGCCCTCCTTTTTTATCCTTTGGCCACCTCTGTGTCCTCAAGGAGCAGGCGGAAGGTGTCCCGGTCGAGAAAAAACGCTCCGTTCCACGGATTGAGCACCACTCCTTCAAGCTCGGGCTTTTCGTACACCGCACGAAGGAAATCCCCGATGGAAAGGGACAGCAGAGCCGAATCCGGCGCTCCGGTCATAGTCGCCCTCGAGGTAAAGGCCGCGGCGGCCACACTCCCGCCCTCAATGGTAATTTTCCGCATTTCAAAGTAATGGGGCAGCCGGCCGTCGGGCGTTTCCGCTCCCCTGAACTCCACGGGGACGATCCAGTGTCCACCCTCGATGACACGCTGCCATATGATCCGCAGCACTGCCGCCGCGTTCTCCCCATCTTTCCCGGCGCAGCAGTGTGCGACGGCCTCCTCTGTTTCCTCGTTGCCCGCCACGGAATCATCAAGGCGCTCCTCGTTCCAGGAATCCTCCAGCAGCTCCGCCTCCTCACGGGTCAGCCTCATCGCCTCCTCGGGCAGCGGCTCATTGAATGGCTCCCATATGTTCCCGCTCTGCCGGAAAACATAGCCCTGCCCGCCGCAGGATATCTGGTATATCGTCCGCGCTCCGGGATAGATGTAATAATCCACAAACAGCTCCTTGTAGAGCGCCACCATCTCCCAGTAGACCTGCCGGGTGTCCTCGTCAAACTGCATATCATACAGTGCGTCCTGAGCCTCTCCGTAATACCACGCCTGCAGCGCTCTCGGGGCGTTGAAGCGCTCCCACAGACCGCTGCCCATCCGGCTGTAATCGGAGAGCATACTGCGAAGATTGGCCACCATATCGGCCATTATCAGCAGTCTTATGTCCCGGTCGCCGCCGAGGAGTGCGTCGATGGTATGCTGCTTGCGCTCCTGCCACGGACGGCCCTTTTCCTCACTATGGCTCTCCACTATCCTTGCCACCCAATTGCCGAACCGTGAGCGGATATCCTCGATTGATACGCCGGTGTCCTCCACCGTGTCGTGAAGCACTCCGGCGGCCAACAGCTCCGGGTCGGCCTTCATGGAGGCAAGGATCTGCATCACCTCCATGGGATGGGTGATATAGGCCACCTCCGTGCCTTTTCTCCTCTGCCCTCTGTGCGCTTTTTCCGCGAAAAGAACCGCCTCGTGGATGAGATTGAAATTCTGAGACATGGTGTTTTCCTCCTTATAGCTCTGTCTTTTCGGAGCGTTTCGTTCCCGCCGGCCGGATCGGCACGCAAAACAGCCCCGTTCGTTTCCTTACGCTTACAGCATAGCGAAAACGAACGGGGCTGTGGTCGCGCGGGAGGCGACATTTATTTTCTCTGTTCCGGAGCAAGGGTGTCCCTGACCATGAGCCATGTGCTCAGCCCCATTATCAGCAGCGCGGCGTAAAACTGTACTCCCGGTCTCTCGCCGAGAAACACCATACCGAAGGCGGCGCCGATAAAGGGAGCCACCGAGTACCAAGCGCTCGTCCTTGCCGCTCCCAGCTCCTTCTGAGCCATGATATAGAAGTGGATGCTGAGGCCGTAGGCAACAAAGCCGAGCAGAAGAACAAGCATAAGCCATCCGATTCCCGGCAGACCTTCTCCGGCACAGAAGGCCACGATAAGGCTGCCCAGTCCGGAGAAAATGCCCTTGATGATAACAATTTCAACAGAGCTTTTGCCGCTCATTTTTCTGGTGCAGTTGTTTTCAAAGCCCCAGCAAAGGCAGGCTCCGAGAATAAAAAGCGAGCCGAAGTTGAACTCAAGCGCTCCCGTGCCCTCAAAGCTGAGAATGACACTGGCCGCGGTCACAAGGAATATCGCTGCCCACAGCCTTCCGGAGATGGCCTCGCCGAACACTGCCAGCGCCACCACCGAGGTTGCCACTATCTCAAAATCATTCATCAGCGAGGCGTTGGCCGCGTTGGTCATGCTCACACCGAACATCAGCAGTATCGGGGCGGCTATGTCCAGAACGATCATGGCGACGGTGTAGGGCATTTCCTTTTTTTGAAAGAGATTCCCTTTGCGGCGTCCGCCCGGTCAGCCTTTCGGTCACGCTGAGCAGCAGCATTCCGAAGCCGGCGCCCAGATAGAGCAAAGCCGCCATCATGGCCGGCTGGACATGGCTCAGCAGCATTTTTGAAAAGGGAATATTTATGGCGTAAAGCACCGCGGCCAGAACCGCGTAAATTATCGCCGCGCCCTTTGCTTTCATTTTGTCGCTCCTTGTCAGAGTATTACCCGGAGCATTATATCACATTCCTTGGCAGATTTCCACCATAGAACACAGCAGACCATCTGATACCTCTCCTGTGATGATTTGCGTAAGCCGGCAAAACTATTTGACATTTCATCCGTTTTGTGCTAACATATCTGTGTGCGTTTTGTTCAGTTTCTCCAAATCGCATTTACGTCTCAGAAAGGACTTCCTCGCGGAAGCATCACCGAGCAGATGAACAGCCTCAAGGAGAAAATAACCGACATCATCCACCGCTTATCCGAGCGAATGACCCACCGCCGCCTTTTCGGCATCATTGCCGCGGCGGCAGCTGCAGCAGCTGGCATACTGTGCGGCTGCATTGAAATAGCGCCCGGCGTGGAGCAGACCGCCATCAGTCACAGTATACTCGCCGCAGCCGCTCCCTCGGAAAGCGAGCAGAGGGTGGTCGTGGTGATGTGCACCGACAACACCATTGAGCGGCTGGCTCCGGACACCGGCTGGCCCATCGACCGCTCCTATTACACCCAGATGCTCAACGGCGCCCTCGCCGAAACCGACACCGTTGTATTCGATATTCTTTTTGCCGACAACGCCGGCGAGGCAACCGACATTGCCTTTGCCGAGGCGGTAAGTGCCCATGGAGGCGTGGTTCTGGCCCGAAGCGAGGCAACTCTGCCCATCGACCCGCTGTTCTACTCCGGGGCGAGGATAGGCTACGCCGTGGAATTTGACGAAAACCGCCGTGACGCGGTCAGCCGCAGCTACAAGCTCTATTTCAACGACGACCTGCGCACCGGCCCCACCCTGATATGCTCGGCTATGCTCAGTCAGGGCTACGCCGTGGAATACGACGGTAAGGGGGCCTACGCGATCACCGCACCCGACGGCGGAACAGTGCGGCTCCGGGTGGACGACGACGGTTACTTTTACCGCCTGCCCTCCCAGCACGGTACCGACATTCAGGTCATCGACCTTTACGATGTTGTTTCCGGAAACTACGACCCCGCCCTTTTCCGGGATGCCGTTGTATTTGTGGGCGGCACGGTGGCCGGTTTTGAGGATATCGTATACGCCCCCGACTTTGAAACGGGAGCCAATTACTTCGGCGGCTCCGCCGCCATGCGGGTGGTCGGTACAAAGTACCTTGCCGACTGCTACCTCACCGTTCTGCGTGGCTTCAGTCCCGCCACCGTCTCCTCCGCGGCCGAGGGAATAATATGCGCGCTGATATTTCTGCTGACCGCCCTTCTGGCTCTGCGCATCAGCGTCAAGAACAACTGGCTCATCCCGGCACTGGTCGGTTTCGGCTGGTTTGAGCTGACACGCAGTCTTTTTGTGGCCGGTGTTGTCTGCCTGCCGGTCGCCGAGCCGATTCTGTGCTGTGCCGCGGCCTATCTTGCGGCAATAATCCTGCGCCTCGTCCATACATCCCGGGAGCGAACCATCAGCTCCCTGCCCATTGAGACACTCTATCGCATCGCCTATGAGCTGGACAGCACGGACAGCGGCGTGGAATTCGAGGATTACATCAGGAGCTTTGAAAAGGAAGTGTTCCGCCAGCTGGGCGTGAATATCATATCCGCTCAGTCCGACCGCCCGGAATCAATTTCCGAGAGCGGAACCGGCGGCACTGTTGTGACCCGCTCCCGGGCCGTCCGGGAGCAATACGGCAAACGGGCGCTTATCGCCATCCCTCTCCCCTCCTTCGGCGACGAGGAGAAGCAATTCACCCTCCTCGGCACCGACCGGCGCACTCCATCAAGCTGGGTGCAGAGCGTCACGGCTCTGGTGCTGGCCATGTATGTCTACCACAAGGCCAACCGGCAGAGCGCGGAAAAGCAGCAGACGGCCATGACCATGATCGAGATGATAATTCAGATGATCGATGCCAAGGATCCGGTCACCGCGGGCCATTCCCGACGGGTATCCAGCTATTCCCGCCAGATTGCCGAGTGGCTGGGCTACAGCCGGAGCAAGGCCGCCGATGTTGAATTCGCCGCCCTGCTCCACGACATCGGCAAGATCGGCGTGGCCGACACCGTGCTCAACAAGCCCGGCCTTTTCACCGACGACGACTTTGCCCAGATGCGCTCCCATCCCGCCCTTGGCGCTGACATCGTGCGCACCATCGGCCTTTCCGAGGACATCATCGACGGCGTGCTCCACCACCACGAGCGCCTTGACGGGCGGGGCTATCCCGACGGCTCGGCAGGCGGAGAGTACGCGCGCATCATCAAGGTAGCCGATGTCTATGACGCGCTGACCAGCCAGCGGCAGTACAAATCCGCGTGGAACACCAGCCGTGCCCTCGACGTTATCTACAACGGCATCGGCACGGAGTTTGACGAGCGAATCGCCTCCGCCTTTATCCGCAACGCCGCTCCCGAGGGATACCAGCCCAACCGCAGGCAGGAGCAGAGGGGCGGCAGCAGCGTCGGTACAGCTTCCCGGCTCATCGACTTTGCCGTTCAGCTGTGGCAGCGTTCCAAGGAGCCGCTACTGAGCAAGCACGCCACCATGTCCCCCCTCGAGGATCGATTCAGCTTTGACTGCGCACGCCGCTTTGCCGGTCTCGAATGGGGCGAGCGGTTCAGCTCTCCCGCGGTGCTGCGCCGCGCTCCGGATATTCTTCGCTTTGACGAGGAAAGCGGCAGCGTGATATCGGCGCTGTCCGGCCAATCGGAGGATATTATCCACAGCGTGGTCTGCTATTTCCACAAGGGCTGTCTGAGCGCGGGCATCGCCGCTGTGTCCGGCGGGCTTGTGCTCAAGGCCGAGACCCAGCTCACAAGGCTTTACGGGAAACCGGCAAATGAAGACGGACACCTTGTGTGGAAGGCCCGGAACCACACCATAATCAAGGTACACTCCGACGGAGTCAGCGCCTTTGTTTTTATCACAAATTATCTGTCCAACGAGATATAATACTGACACCCTTCACAATATATTGGTATTATATGGAAATTTGATTGCATATCTGGAACGATGGTGCTATAATATTGGCACGATGGTATATTATGTCAATCCATTTGCGCGCCGAAGACCGCGACCCGGCCGGCGCTTTATGAAAGGATCGGGATCATTATGAAACGAACGATTGCCGTTATTCTGTCCGTGGCTATTCTGCTGTTCGCCGTCGCCTGCGGCGAGCCGGCAGCCACTCCTGCCCCCACGGCGGAGGACATGGGCATAACCATAGCCGAGCTGGTGGGCACCGCCCGAACCATGCGCGGCGACGGCACCGCCGAGGCTCTGAGCGTAGGCAGTCAGCTGGATGCCGGAGACTCCATCATCACCGACCGCGATTCCACCGTTGACCTGAAGATCGCCGAGCTTGACACCCTCATCACCGTCAGCCCCTCCAGCGAGATTCTGTTCAACACCGCCTCCGCCGATGAATCCGGTTCCGGAATCGTCATCGTTGTGCGCAAGGGCAGCATTTCCAATTCGGTTGATGTAAAGCTGGAGGCCGGCGACATCTACGAGGTCTGCACCGGCGACATGACCATGGCTATCCGCGGCACTGACGCCTATGTTGAGTACGGCGAATATTCCACCTCCATCAGTCTGCTGACCGGCTATGCTCTGGTGTACAATTATTATGACGGCTTCACCTATATCGTTCCCTCCGGCGTCACCGGCACCTTTGTTCCGGACGACAAGCCGTCCTTCGAGCTTATCGACCTGCGTACCTTTGCCAAAAAATCCGAGGCCGCCGAGGCCATGATGAAAAACGCCAGAGAGGATAATCTCAAATACTTTGACGAGGAGACCTTTGAGCGGGAGCTTCGGGACTCCTACCGGCTGGACGGCGGCGAGGACTACAGCTTCAGCGTGACCTCCCCTCTGGTGGAAAGAGAAGCGACCACGACCACATCCGAGGTCACAACGACCACCACTTCCGCAACCACCGCCGAAGTTACCACCACAACAACACGGGCTGCCACGAAGACCACAGCGGCAGCCACCGCTCCCACCACCGCCGTTACCTCTGCCACAGAGGTGACCTCGGCCACCGATGCCGCTCCGAGTGTTACCGAGCCGAGTGTTACCGAGCCGAGTGAGACTGAGCCCAGCGAGACCGAGCCCACCTCCTCAACGACCAAATCTGAGCAGCAGTACATGGTGGCCTTCCTCAATGTGTACAACAGCAGCGACTCCTCTGTAGTCACCTCCTACGACTACACTGAACTGATCTCTTTGCCCGCTACGGTCACCGCCTCAAAAACTCTTGATAACGGTCAGATTGTCACCTTCACCATCACCGTTGACGAGAGCAATGTGAACAATTATTCCAGCTTTCTTCCTCTCTCCGGTGCAATTACCCCAGGTGAATATTTTGCTCTGCACACCAATGTCATGGTCATAAAGGCCGGCTCATAATTATCAAAAAAACCGCACACCCATGTCGCTCTGATGTGGGTGTGTGTTTTTTTGCCGAACTTTGCCGCAAAATTTATGGACATAGATTTCGCGCGGGTATATAATAATCGGGATATATCTTTACAGTAAAGAGGCGTATTCGCAGATGAAAAAGAACAACGAGCTTGCCGGGCTGTCACCCGAGGAGCGGCAGTATCGGCTGATGACCCAGTCTTCGGTCAGGCCGCTTATTATCCGGCTGGCTATTCCCACCATCATAACCATGATGGTGACCTCCCTTTACAACATGGCTGACACATATTTTGTCTCCCAGCTGGGCAAGAGCGCCTCGGGAGCGGTTGGTGTTGTCTTTTCCCTCATGGCCATCATTCAGGCTCTCGGCTTCACGCTGGGTATGGGCTCGGGCAGCGTGGTTTCCCGTGCGCTGGGCGTGAAGGACTATCAGAAAGCCAGCCGCTTTGCTTCAGCCGCTCTGCTGGCCTCCATCGTTCTGGGCGTGGCTCTCACCGTCGGCGGCTGCATCTTCATGGATCCGCTGATGTCCATGCTGGGCGCGACGCCCACCGTCCTTCCCTATGCCCGTTCCTACGCGTCATATATCCTCTACGGCGCTCCGGTTATGGCCGCCTCCTTTGTGCTCAACAACCTGCTCCGCGCCGAGGGCAAGGCTCAGCTCTCCATGGTGGGCATCACCACCGGCGGCATTCTCAACATAGCCCTTGACCCGCTGTTTATCTTCGTGTTTGACATGGGCGTGGCCGGCGCGGCCATTGCCACGCTGATAAGCCAGACGGTTTCCTTTGTCATTCTGCTGATAATGCTGCTCACCCGGAGCACCATCAAGGTCAGTCTTGGCAGCGCGGTTTCCGGCCTCGGAACGCTGTGGGAGACGGTGCGCACCGGCGCTCCCTCCTTCTGCCGGCAGGGCTTTGCCAGCATCTCCACCATCCTGCTCAACAATCAGGCTGCGGAATACGGAGGCGACGAGGCTCTCTCCGGCATGAGCATCGTGCTCAAGATCTATATGCTGATCTTCTGCGTCGGACTGGGCATAGGTCAGGGCTACCAGCCGGTGGCCGGCTACAACTACGGCGCAAAGCTGTGGGGCCGGGTGCGCTCTGCCTTCAGCTTTACCTTCATCGTAGGCACCGTCAGCCTTTCTGTACTCGGCGTGCTGGCTGTGATATTTGCTCCTGACATTATCCCTCTGTTCATCGACGACCCGAAGGTCATCGAGATAGGCGCCCGGGCACTGAGATTTCAGGCCATCGCGCTGCCCTTCCTCACCACCAATGTCATATGCAACATGACCTTTCAGGCTATCGGCAGCAAGCTCAAGGCGGTGCTGCTCTCCTGCTGCCGGCAGGGCTTCTTCTTCATCCCCTGCGTGCTGCTGCTCCCGCCGGCCCTCGGACTGCTGGGCGTGGAGCTGGTGCAGGCCGTCAGCGATTTCTGCACCTTCCTCATCAGCATTCCATTTGCCATTGGTTTTGTGAAAAGCATCAAAAAGCTGGAAGCGGAGGAACCCGCGGAGGCAGCTGAATAATAAAAACCGGGTCTGTGAACGCAGGCCCGGTTTTTTATGCTTGACTTTAAACAGGTAATATGTTACCATTATGACAGGTAATATATTACTTATCCGGAGGTCACTATGAAAATATCCGAAGTAATGGGTCACGAGAACATCGACTTTTCCGGCATCCCGCCCTCCTATTTCCTGCTTGGCCTGCTCAGCGCCTTTGACAATCGCTTTCAGGCCATGGCTGACCGAGCCATGGAGGAGATAAGCTGGAAGCAGTTTTTCGCCATCATCTGCGTCAATATGTGCCGCACGCCGCCCACCATAAAGGAGCTGGCCGAGATCATGGGCAGCTCCCACCAGAATGTAAAGCAGATACTGCTCAAGCTGGAGCGCAAGGGCTTTGTGGCCATCTCTCCCGACCCGGAGGATCGGCGCAAGCAGCGAGTCATTCTCACCGACTATTGCAGAGAATACTGCGAGCGCAACGACGAAGCCAGCATCCGCGTCATGGGTGCCATGTTCGACGGCATCAAGGAGGAACAGCTGCTGGAGACGATAAGAACCATAATCCAGATCGAAGACAACATGAAAAAACTGCAAGGAGAAATGTGAAAATGAGCAAGGGAATCATTCTTTATCAGTCCAAGTACGGCACCACGAAGAAATACGCCCAGTGGCTGAGCGAGGCCACCGGCTTTGACTGCGCGGAAACAAAGAAGGCCACCGTGGCAATGCTCTCCGGTTACGACACCGTCGTGCTGGGCGGCGGCGTTTACGCCTCCGGAATTCTTGGTCTCAACTTCTTCAAGAAGAACATCTCGGCACTGGAAGGCAAGAAGCTGGCGGTTTTCGCCGTTGGCGCGTCGCCCTACGACGAAAAAGCCCTCGATCAGATAAGGGAGCTGCATTTCAGCCATGAGCTGTGCGAGGTGCCGCTGTTCTGCTGCCGCGGCGCCTTCGACGAAAAGAGCATGAAGCCCCTCGACCGCGCTTTGTGCCGTATGCTGCGCAAGGCGGTGGAAAAGCAGGACCCTTCCACCTACGAACCTTGGCAGGCAGCGCTGATGGAATCCGCCGGCCAGAGCTGCGACTGGAGCGACAAGAGCTGGCTGGAGCCGCTGATCGAGTACCTCAATCAGGACTGACTTAACGCCGGAAACAGCACACGGCCTGCCGCGTTTTTGCGACAAACCATTTTTTTCCTTGACACATATATCATTGTGATATATAATCAATATATCGAACTGATATATCGAGGCGAGCGTATAGATGGCGACCGAAAAGAAGATCGACTGCGTCATACTCGGGCTGCTCAGCCACGAGGAGCTGACCGGCTACGAGATCAAGAAGCGCATGGACACCTCCCTGAGATATTTCTGGGGAGCCAGCTACGGCAGCATATATCCGGCCCTGAACGACCTTGTGGCCCGCGGGCTGGCCGTCAGCCGGGATGGCGCGGAAAACAAGAGGACAAAGATCATCTATTCCATCACCGATGCCGGAAGGGAATATCTGCGGCAGTGGCTCAGCGCGCCCGCCGAGAAGGACGAACTGCGCTATGAAACCCTGCTCAAGCTGTTCTTCGGCAGCGAAGGCGGCGCGGAGCAGGCTCTTGAGCACATCGAAGCCTTTGAGCGGAAGATAAGCGGAGAACTGCCCTATCTGCTGTTCGCCGCCGACACCCTCAGGAAGAATCTCGATGGCGACCAATCCCATCGATATTATCTGCTGACGGTGGAATTTGGCATAAAGACCTACCGCGCTTATCTTGAATGGTGCAAAGAGGCACGGGCCGCGCTGGGCGGAGAGGAGGAATAAATCATGCTTGGACATTTCGGCTTTTCCTACGTTGGGCTTATCTTTCTGCTGATGCTGTTTATTCCAAACATCATCTGGACAAGGTATCAGCCGGAGGGCTACAGCTCCGAGGGAGAGAATAGGATACTGGCCGCCCTTGAGAAGGCCGGAGAGGTCATTACCACCTGCTGCGCTCTGTGCTTTTCCGACTTCAATCCTCAGGGCATATCCCCTCGCCTGCTGTGGCTGGCCGCCGCCTTCGCCGCCATGGTGCTGTATGAGATATGGTGGATAAGATATTTCCGCAGTCCGCGCAGGCTGAAGGATTTTTACCGAGGCATTCTGGGCATCCCTCTGGCCGGAGCCACACTGCCGGTGGCGGCTTTTTTCATGCTGGGAATCTACGGTCAGGTCATCTGGATGCTCATCGGCTCCGCACTGCTGGGCATAGGCCATATCGGCATTCACTGGCAGCATTACAGAGAAATGCAATAAAATCACCGGGCAGCCGCGAGATTTTCACGGCTGCCCGGTTTGCGTTATTACATTATTTTATCTTAAGCCATGTATTCATGACCATCTTCGCGGGCAGCAGCTTGCCGGCCCAGCGCTTGAGCTTGGTGTTGAGGCCGAGAACGGAAAGATCCTTGCCCTTGCGGCTGTCACGAAGCGCCTTTCTGACCACATCCTCCGGCTCGTACATGGGCTTGAAGTTGCTGCAGGTGGTGGGGTTCTTGGTATCCTGAGCCACCTGGAAAAACTCGGTGCGCACATAGCCGGGACACACGCAGGTGACCGATATCTTTCTCGACCTTAGCTCCACATTGAGAGCGCGGCAGAAGCTGACCACAAAGGCCTTTGTGGCGGCGTACATGATGAACTCCGGCAGGGGCTGGAAGGCCGAGGCCGAGCCGATGGTGATCACCCGGGAGCCGTTGGGCATATAGGGCAGCACGTCGTAGGTCACATGGACGGTGGATTTGGCGTTGAGGTCGATCATGCGGTCGATCTCCTCGTCGGTCAGGTCGAGGTAGGTGCCGTATTTGCCAAAGCCGGAGGCGTTGACAAGGACACTGACCTCGGGCTTTTTTTCCTCAAGCATATCTTTGAGCCGCTGTAGGCTCTCCTTTTCGGTCAGGTCGAGGGCGATGGGCACGACGGTGTGTTTGCACTGGGCGGCCAGCTCCTCCAGCCGCTCGGCACGGCGGGCGATGACCCATATCTCGTCCAGCTGGGTCTTTTTGTCCTTGTCCAGCTGGAGGACAAACTCCTTGCCCATGCCCGAGGAGGCTCCGGTGACGATGGCTATTTTCATGGCTGTTATCTCCTTGTATGTTATTGGTTGATAATGTCGATCACGACAAATTCGGTTGGAGTTCCGGTGCGCATAGGCACCTTGAGAGCGCCCATGCCGGAGGTGACTATATAATCGGTGTCCCCAAAGCGGCTGTGTCCGTACACCTTATCGCAGAAGCCCATGGGTCTGAGAGCCAGAGCCAGCGGCAGCATCTGGCCGCCGTGGGTGTGGCCGGACAGCACAAGGTCAGCCTCCGACCGGGATTGGGCGGCGTAGTCGGCAGGCTGGTGGTCAAGGACGATGATGTACTTTTCGCTGTCCAGAGGAACGAGCAGCTCGTCCATGTCCAGCCGTCCGCAGTCGTAGGCGTCCCGGCGGCCGCATATGTAGAAGCTATCGTCCACAAGGACGGCCTCGTCCTCCAGAACGGCCACGCCCTTCTCCTCAAGGGCGGAGATCAACTCATCGAGGTCAAATCTCAGCCGGCGCATTTCGTGGTTGCCGGGCACGAAGTACACGCCCAGCGGCGCGTCAAATCTGCCAAGAGCCTCGCAGGCGGCCAGCATATCCTCACGGGTCGTGTCTCCGTCCACAAGATCGCCGGTTATGACCAGCACATCGGGCTCGCAGGCGGCGATGTCATCCAGCCAGCGGCCAAAGCGCTCGCCGCTGAGATTGACGCCAAGGTGACAGTCGGATATCTGGGCGACCCGCAGGCGCTCCCGGCCGAGGCCCTTGTCGGTGGTCAGCTCATAGCCGGTGCGCTGAAGGGTAAAGGCGTTGACAAACGCTCCGGTGATATACACGGCGCAAAGCACTACGGCAGCCACCGCCGCTGTGATCCGGCGGGCTTTATCGCCGGCAAAGCGCTTTCTGAAGGCCAGCAGCACAAGCTGGGTCAGCACCATGAACCCAACCAGATGTCCGAGGATAATAATTATCGAATAAATCACCATACTCTTACACCCGCAGTATTGAGGCTCTTGTCTCCACCTCGCACAGCAGCTCCCAGAAGGGCTTGAGGGAGAGGAATTTCTCCGAGGCGAAGTCGATCAGACGGTCGCTGAAAAACAGCTCGAAATCCTCATACCACGCGCTCATGCCTATCTTTTTGCGGTTGAGCCAGTCGGCGACGCGCTCCTCCTGCTCCGGGTAGTGGTTTCGCTTGTACAGCTCGCCGTACAGCTTGAAATCGCTCTGGGCTTCATAGGCCTCGAGGGCGGATGTGAAGGCGGGATGCTCGGAAAGGATCAGCTCCCGCAGAGCATCCCGGGAATCGGTGGTCATGTTGTAGTAGCCGCAGCCCATGTCAAAGCCACGGGGCGAAAACTCAAAATAGAAGCTGGGCACGGTGTAGTCGTTCTCCGCCGAGGGCCGGAAGGTGACCCACAGACAATCCCGGAAGGCCGATTTGCCCTTGCAGCGTCGGGCGTCTCTGTAAAGACGGGAAATGAACCGGGGATTGCACTGAATGCGGCTGTCCAGCTTGTCAAAGGCGGGCTGCAGGCCGTCGATCAGCTCAACAAAAGGCTGAATGACCTTTTCCTTGAACACATCCTTGTGCTCGTGGTACCATGAGCGGCTGTCGTGAAACTGATTTTCCACAAGGAAGTCAAGTGCTTCGGGGGTGAAGGGCATGAAACATTACCTCTTTATCATAAATTTATCTGAGCCGCTGATACAGCCCGGCGGCCTTGCCGAAGCGGCGGACAAGAGACAGCATTCGCTCGTCAAGGAAGGGCAGCAGAGCGTCCATAAGCTCGTCGGGAATGCCATAGTAGGCCTCGGCCACCGCGCCTGCCATGGCGGCAATGGTGTCGCTGTCTCCTCCTATGGAAATTGCGCCGCGGATAGCGTCCTCAAAGCTGTCGCTCTCAAGGAAGGCCACCAGCGCCTGAGGCACGGAGCCCTGGCAGGAGACATCGAAATCGTAGGTGGGGCGGATCTGATCCAGCGTGAAGTCAAGGGCGTAGAAATTGGCACGCAGATAGTCGGCTATCTGTTCCTTTGTGCTGCCGGTGCGGGCAAGATAAACGGCGGCGCTGACCGCCTGAGCGCCCTTGATGCCCTCGGGATGGTTGTGGGTCACAGCGCTTATTCGTCTGGCTTCGGCCAGCACCTCCTCAAGACTGCCGCAGAGCCAGCCCACGGGAGAGGTTCGCATTCCAGAGCCGTTGCCCCAGCTGTTGTAGGGTCTTGGATTCTCCGAATAGATCCACGATAGGAAGTTGCCGCCGTAGCCGTAGCCGGAGTATAATCTTCCCCACTTCTGCATGGCGGCGGCAGGCTCGGTGCCGTCCAGCAGTATTTCCGCCACAGCGCAGGTCATTACGGAATCGTCGGTGGGCATACAATCCCTTGTCAGCAGATCAAATTCCTTTGTCTTTATGTTTCTCCATTCAAAGCGGCTGCCCGCAACATCTCCAAAAATCGCTCCAAGCATTATTATCATCCTTTCATATTGTCTGATTCAAGTATACCATTGACCGGATACTTTTTCAACCGATGACCTTCCGCAAAACTTATTTCTGTGGTACAATGGGTCATTAATGGATGGAAGGATGGGTTGCGTTTGAACTACACACTCAACGAAAAACTGCGGAACAGGATATTTTTTCTGCTGGAGGCGGCTCGGCAGTTCGACCCGGAACACAAGCGGTTCGGCGCGTCAGCGCACAAATACCGCCTCGGGCCGGTCATCGCTCCCGAGGAGCTGGACGCTCTGTTGGAAAAATATCATTTCTCCATTCCCGACGATCTGCGCTGGTTTGTCACTGAGGTGGGCAACGGCGGCGCCGGCCCCTTTTTCGGGCTTGTGCCCTTTGACGCAAGCAAGGAAGAGCACTACAAATTCGCCGCGCTCCCGGTGGACGGCACCATCGAAGGATACTACGGCAAGGGTAAATTTTCCACAAAGGAAGAGGAGAGCTGGGAGGAGCAGTACGCCCGCTTCTGCGGCGGCACTGTTTACATCTGTAATCCCGGCGGCGACGAAAGCGTGCGGCTTATGGTCAGCGGGGAACACAGCGGAAGGGTCATCTACACCGACGACGACAATCTCCGGCGCTTCTTTCCTCCCGAGCCTGAGGGCAGCCGCTTTATCGACTGGTATATGACATGGCTGGAGGAGTCCGCTTCGGGCTTTGCCGCCGGGAATCACGGCTTTACCGTGCCCGGTACTCTCGAGGAGGTCTTTGAACGCTTCCTCGGTGTCAGCGGCCAGCCTCTGCCCGTTCGCATGAGACACGCACTCTCCCTGTTCAAGGCAAGGGGCGTACACGACCGTCCCTTTGTGCCCGAAGAGGCTCCTACCGGTCACATGACCGATGAGCTTGCCGGCCAGATAACGGAAGCCTTTCTCCGGGAGGAGGACAGCGGCATAGCTCTGCAGCTCTGTCAGGTGCTGGAGCACTACGGCCAGCCCGTCGGGGAGCTTCTTCACGGCATGATAGACACCCACTGGGACTCAAACCCTCACCTTGCCGCCGAATACTGCTGTCTGCTCATGAACAGCGAGCCCATCGGCTGGCAGGATATCGCCCGGAGGATGCTGGCTCAGTTTCCCGCCGAAGCCGCGCTTCAGGCAGTTGCCGGTCTGTCCGGCTATTACAGCAGCAGAAACGGCGCGTACAATGCCGACATCGACCTGTGGTATGACGATCTGCTCGCCTGCCTCGACCGCCTCTCCACCGACGACGAGCTGAAAAAACCGTTCCGCCTTTCCATGCTGCTGGCTATGATAACCCGCGCTCCCAGCTACCGCTTTGCCGACCTCAGACCCATTCTGGAAAAAGCCGGCGATGTGGCCCGGCAGGCAATAATGATGGCAGCCGCTTCCCGGCCGGTGCTCCTTTCCGACGAAAAGCTGTTCACCGACTATGCCGCGGAGGTGATCGACGGCTTTCTGGCCGCTCCCTCCGACCGGCGCGCGCAAATCAGCCGGCTTGGCACCGCGCTTACCATCATCAATCTCATGGCTCCCCATGACGGCCATATCTACGGCCTGAAGGAGGCTCTTTCCGACCGGCTGGCGGAGCTTGACCGAACCTTCGATCGCCTTGGCCGCAGGAAATTTGCCTCTCTGCGCTCAGATATGGAACGAGCCTTCAGGGCGTTGAAGATTCCGGTTGAGCCATAATCATGAAAAGGAGCGATGATTATGAAAAAACCAGGGCCGCGTCTTGCCCGCAGCAACAGCACCGGGCTGTGCGTCAGGAGAAATATAGCGGAGATCATTGATCTGCTGGTATGCGTGGGCGGAGTTTTTGCGTTGTTCTGGACAATAAAGCTCCTGAATCTCGCGGGCGACGACCAGATGGTATCCTTCTTTTGCATTATCGCAATGCTGATTGTCCATACCTGCAAAGACCTTCTGCGGCCAAGCATCGGGAATCGGATCGTGAGTCTGACCATCGTTTCCGTCAACGGTTCGCCCTTTGTGCCCGCCCGCAAGCTGCTGATGAGAAATCTGATCTTCGGGCTGAGCTCTTTGGATATCGTTGCTGTGGGCGGCTCGTTCGGTACACAGCGAAGCGCCGACCGGCAGCTGGGCATAGCCGTTGTGGATGCCCGATTCCGGCGGTGAGACCAGTAAAACGCAAAAGCCGTGACCATTTTCCGGTCACGGCTTTTTTGTCATTCAACTATAAACAGCAGATAGATCAGCGCGGCGCAGATGCCGATGCAGGCCATGAGCAGAGCGAAGGAGAAGTTGCCTTCGATGCCCCGGGTGGTCTCGGAAATGGTCACTGCCGCGTCGGTCATCAGCTCGGCGTAGCTCTCGCCCTTTCGCTCGGGGCGTCTGAGCTTGCGGCGGATATTGTCGATCATGGAGCCGAAGCTGTGAGCCAGCGCAAAGTGGCGGTGCTCGGTGGGAGTGAAGGCGCTGTCACGGAAAACCGACTGGCGCAGGAGATAGACGATGCCATCGGGCAGGTTGCAGAGGAAGGCCACCACGGCCTCCAGCGGCTTTGTGCCGTTGCTGCCCGCCGGGTCGACCAGCCATCTGAGCAGCAGAGGACGATACACAGTGTCCTCAAGGTCGAGCTTCTCCGGCCACAGATCGAGGTAGACCGTTCTTCCATCTTCCTTCTTCATCAGCACAAGGCGCACCACAAGGAAGTACAGCACCGCCGCGATGGCGATGGAGATGGCCGCGCCCTTGAGATTGACGAGGGAGAAATACTCCACCTCGTGGTGAAGCTCGCCCGCCGCCATGAAGGGAGTGCCGATGGCCGCCAGCTTGTCCTGAGTCAGGTGAGGCAGAACTCCCAGCACGGGTATGGTCAGAGCCGACAGCATGATAGCAGCCGCCGACAGCGGGCTCATGTATTTTTTCTTGGAGGGAGCGGGCTTCTCGCCTTCGATGAATATGCACACATACAGCTTGGTCATGTAGGCAAGGGTGATGCCGCCGCTGATGAGGAACAGCCATTCCACCAGCGAGAGAGCCGCGCTGCCGGTGTGGGCAACATACTCCACAATGGATTCGTGGAGCAGGGTTTTGCTGATGTAGCCGTTGAACAGCGGCACGCCGCCGATGCCCAGCAGACCCAGCAGGAAAGCGATGTTGAGCAGAGGCTTGTCCTTGCCCCAGCCTCTGATGGAGTTGAGATCCAGCTTGTGGGTGTTGATGTACACCACGCCGGCCACCATGAACAGATCCAGCTTTATCATGGAGTGGTTGACCATGTGCAGCAAAGTGCCGTTGGCGGCAAGGGCGTTCTCCTCGCCCAGCATACACTGCATGGCGATGCCGATGAGCACAAAGCCTATCTGGCTCATGGAGGAACAGGCAAGGGTGCGCTTGAGGTCGACGCTGAACAGAGCCAGCACCGCGCCCAGCACCATGGTTATGGTGCCGAGGAGCAGAACCACCTTGCCCCACATTTCATCGTGGCGCAGGATATCGCAGGACACCACCAGCACGCCGTAGATGCCGGTCTTGGTCAGCACGCCGGACAGCAGAGCCGAAGCGGGCGCCGGAGCCACCGGGTGAGCCTTGGGCAGCCAGATGTGCAGCGGGAACATACCCGCCTTGGCTCCGAAGCCGAAGAGCAGACAGCCGCCGGCGATGTACAGCGTTTTTTTGTCGCCGTAAGCGGAGGCAGCGG
>JAZSQO010000116.1:0-21753 GCA_045538015.1 Acutalibacteraceae bacterium
TGACCCAGCGAGATGCCGGGTCAGGGCGGTCATTTGTTTTTCTTTAGTGGATCTTCGCGCCCGGGGTCATTCCGTCGACGAATACGACCTCGCAGCCGTCCTCGCCCGGCTTGTCGGCGGCGAGGATCATGCCGCAGCTCTCAACGCCGCACAGCTTGGCGGGCTTGAGGTTAGCCACAACGATGACACTGCGTCCCTTGATGTCCTCGGGCTTGTACCAGAGGGCGATGCCGCTGGCCACGGTGCGGGGCTCGCCGGTGCCGTCGTCCAGAGTCAGCTTGTGCAGCTTCTTGGACTTCTTGACCGGCTCGCAGTCGATGACCTTGGCAACACGCAGGTCAACATTGCAGAAATCGTCGATGGTGATGGGATCGGCGATGGGCAGGATCTCCGGCTTTTCAGGCTCGGAAGGCTTCTGGGCGGCCATCAGCTCGTCCAGCTCGGAGATCTCCTTGTCCACATCGATTCTGGGGAACAGAGTCACGCCCTTCTTCAGAGTGGCGTCGGCGGCAAGGCCGCCCCACTTGAGGGTGTCCTCGCCGATGGAGTCGCAGACGGGAGAGCCGATCTGCTCGAAGATCAGAGGCGCGGTCTTGGGCATGAAGGGGATGAGCAGCACGGCGCAGATGCGCAGAGCCTCAGCCAGATTATAAAGAACGGTGGCCAGACGGGCCTTGTTGGCTTCATCCTTGGCCAGCACCCAGGGCGCGGTCTCGTCAATGTACTTGTTGGCGCGGCTGATGACCTTCCAGATCTCGCTCAGGCAGTTGGAGAACTGCAGGTTGCTCAGCAGCTCGTCGGCCTTGGCGGGCAGAGCGGAGGCCATGGCGATCAGCTCGTCGTCAAGGGCGTCGGCCTGACGGTCGGTGGGCAGAGTGCCGCCGAAGTATTTTTCAGCCATGGCGGCGGTGCGGCTGACCAGATTGCCAAGGTCGTTGGCAAGGTCGGAGTTGATGCGGTTGCACAGAGCCTCGTTGGTGAAGTTGCCGTCCTGACCGAAGGGCACATCGCGCAGCAGGAAGTAGCGGATGGCGTCCGAGCCGTAGCGGCCGGAAAGCAGGATGGGATCCACAACGTTGCCCTTGGACTTGCTCATCTTCTCGCCGGCGGCGCCGAAGAGCAGCCAGCCGTGGCCGTATACGCGCTCGGGCAGAGGCAGCTCAAGAGCCATGAGCATGGCCGGCCAGATGATGGTGTGGAAGCGGACGATCTCCTTGCCCACAAAGTGGACCTGAGCCGGCCAGAACTTCTTGTAGAGGGAATCGTCCTCGGAGGTGTGGCCGAGGGCGGTGATGTAGTTGGTCAGAGCGTCCACCCAGACATAAACCACATGGCCGGGATCGAAGGTGACCGGCACGCCCCATGTAAAGGTGGTGCGGGAAACGCACAGGTCGTCAAGGCCCTGCTCGATGAAGGCGATCATCTCGTTCTTTCTCGATTCGGGCTGGATGAAGGCGGGATTGTCCTTGTAGAGCTGAAGCAGACGGTCGGCGTACTTGGAGAGGCGGAAGAAGTAGGCCTCCTCCGAAGCCTCAACGCACTCACGGCCGCAGTCGGGGCACTTGCCGTCCACCAGCTGGGACTGAGTCCAGAAGGACTCGCAGGGAGTGCAGTACATTCCCTTGTACTCGCCCTTGTAGATGTCGCCCTTGTCGTAGAGCTGCTTGAAGATCTTCTGCACGGCTTCCACGTGGTAGTCGTCGGTGGTGCGGATGAACTTGTCGTAGCTGATGTCCAGAGTATTCCAGACCTCCTTGAAGCCGTCAACGATGGGGTTGACGAACTCGATGGGAGTCACGCCCTGCTCCTTGGCCTTCTGCTCGATCTTGAGACCGTGCTCATCCGTTCCGGTCAGGAAGAAGACATCATAGCCGCACATTCGCTTGTACCGTGCCACGGCGTCGGCGGCAACGGTCGTGTAGCTGTGACCGATGTGAGCCTTGCCCGACGGGTAATAGATGGGCGTGGTGATGTAGAATGTCTTTTTGTCCATGATAATTCCTCCTGTGATTTGAATATACACCGCCGGCGCTGATGAAACGAACGGCGGAGATATAGGCGTCTATTAATTATACATTCAGCGGGAGGAAAAAGCAATACTTACAAAACACAAATCGTCCGGACTCAGCGGCGCTTTTCCCGGCGGAGGGAATTAATAATCCGTTCAGAAAACCCTTTTGCTTGCATCGAAGAGTGTCATATGATATATTATTAAGGATTACACACAAAAAGAAAGAACGGAGCTTGTTTATGGTATTCAGCAGCATACCCTTTCTGTTTTACTTCCTGCCAATAGTACTGATCCTGTACTATCTGGTGCCATTCCGGTTCAAGAACCTTGTGCTTCTTGTTTTCAGCCTCATATTCTACGCATGGGGCGAGCCGGTGTACATACTCATAATGCTTGCCACCATCCTCATCAACTACGGCGCTGGACGGCTCATAGAAAGCAAGGCGCTGGGGCACCGCAAGCTGTGGATGGTCATAGCGGTGGTGGTCAGCCTCGCCATGCTGGCCTACTACAAATACACCGACTTCTTCATCCGGCAGATAAACATCATTCCCGGCGTGAATATCCCGCCTCTGGGAGTGGAGCTGCCCATAGGCATCAGCTTCTTTACCTTTCAGGCGCTGAGCTACAGCGTTGATGTCTACCGGGGCACAGCCAAGGCGGAAAAGAATGTTATCAACTTCGCCGCCTATGTCAGTATGTTCCCTCAGCTCATAGCCGGCCCCATCGTGCGCTATGTCACGGTCAGCGAGGAGCTGCACAAGCGGGACATCACCTTTGAGGGCTTTGCCACCGGCTCCATGCGGCTTCTGCGGGGCATATTCAAAAAGCTGCTGCTGGCCGACGCTCTGGGAGTGCTGTGGAGCGCCGTTTCCGCGGATATCCCTTCCCTCTCGGTGGCCACCTCGTGGCTGGGCGTCATCGCCTTTACCATGCAGCTCTACTTTGACTTCTCGGCCTACAGCGACATGGCCATCGGTATGGGCTGGATGATGGGCTTCCACTTTGACGAGAACTTCAACTATCCCCTCACCGCCATTTCGGTCACCGACTTCTGGCGCCGCTGGCATATTTCCCTCTCCAGCTGGTTCCGTGATTATGTTTATATCCCCCTCGGAGGCAACCGGGGCGGCAAGGCCCGCCATATCCGCAACCTGCTCATCGTGTGGATGCTGACCGGTATGTGGCACGGAGCCGCGTGGAACTTCATCCTCTGGGGCGTTTACTACGGCGTGCTGCTCATTCTGGAAAAATACATCTGGGGCGAGGCGCTCAAAAAGCTGCCCGTCTTCGTGCAGCACATCTACACGCTGTTCATCGTGGTGGTGGGCTTTGAATTCTTCGTGTTCGAGGACTTCGGTCAGCTTACCTCCTATCTTGGCAGAATGTTCGGCTTCGGCGGCGCTGCCCTTGCCGACGGTGCTTTCCTCTACTATCTGCTGAGCTTCGGCGTGGTGCTGCTGGCCGCCGCTCTGCTGGCCACGCCCATCGCCACAAAGATCAGGGAGCGGATATCGGCCTGCGGCAACGAAAAGGTGATAACCGCCTGCAATGTTGCTCTGGGCGCGGGATATATCCTGCTGTTCGTGGTGTGCATCGCCGCCATCGTGAACAATTCCTACAGCCCCTTCCTCTATTTCAAATTCTGACCCACCGACAGATAAAGGAGACACAATATGAAGCTTACCGGGCTTGACCGCCACGCGAAAATAACCAGCTGCGTGTTTGCCGCGCTGTGCCTCGTGCTGAGCATTGCGCTGCTCGTAATGCCGAAAAGCTACTGGTCGGACAACGAAAACCGCACTCTGGCGGAGTTTCCCGAGTTCTCCGCCGAATCGCTGGCCGACGGTGAATACCTGACCGGCGTGGAGGACTTTCTCACCGATCATTTCCCCATGAGAGATATGTTCGTTTCCCTCAACACCCGCATCAACACCGCTATCGGCCGCAGCGAGCTGAACAATGTGTTCATCTGCGACGACGGCTTCCTCATCGACAAGTATCAGGCTCCTGCCCGCACCGAGGCCATACTGGAGGCCTTCAACCGCCTGCCCGGCGCGGTGGGCGAGCGGAACGTGGCCATGCTCATCGCTCCCACGGCGGCTTCAATTTACAGCGACAAGCTGCCCGCCTTTGCCCAGCAGGCCGACCAGCTGGACACTCTGCGCCGCTTCAACGAGGGCTTCAAAGGTCAGGCTGTGGATGTCACCGGAACCCTCATGGCGCACCGGGAGGAGCACCAGCTCTACTACCGCACCGACCACCACTGGACAACCTACGGTGCCTACTACGCCTACGCGGAGCTGTGCGCTCAGATCGGGCTGGAGGCCGTGCCCATGGAGAGCTTCACCATTGAAAGCGTCACCGACGATTTCTGCGGCACCACCTATTCAAAGGTCAATGATTTCTCCATCGAGGGCGAGGAAATGCACCGCTTCACCCTGCCCGGACAGAGCCTGCGGGTGACCTACGGCAGCTCCGCCGCCCAGACCTCCGACAGCCTCTACAACGCCGAGTACCTCGAGCAGAAGGACAAATACTCCTACTTCCTCAACAACATCCATGACCTTGTGACCATCGAGAACGACAGCGCCCTGACCGACCGCCAGCTGGTGCTCATCAAGGACAGCTACGCCAACTGCTTTACGCCCTTCCTGGCCGAGCACTTCGCGAAGATATACGTCGTTGACCTGCGTCACTACAGAAACTCGGTCATCGAGCTGATAAACTCCGACGAGGCCATAACCGATGTTCTCGTCCTCTACAACCTCGGCACCATGGACACCGACACCGGCGTCACGGTCATATATTAGGAGCCACTGAATAAATCACACCTGACGGTTTGGCACGCATCTTGCTTGCATCTTTTCTGCCATGCTTTGCCAAAATGCTCGTCAATACACAAAGTATTGACTCCGCTTTTTGCTTCGCCTGGCAAAAAATCTGACTGCGCAATCTGCACACCAGATTTAATCAGTGCCTCCTCAGAAAACAGCCAGACAGCGGGGCCGCCGACGCGGTTCCGCTGTTTTTGCGGCTGAAAAAACATTTAAGGATTCTTTAATAATTGCCGTGTTATACTCCGGCTGTAAGGTCAAGAACCGAACAGCACACAGGAAAGGAATGGAGAAAAATGTACCTCCGGATTCTGAAAAAAGATCTCAGGCGCAAAAAGGCCATGAACATTATCCTGCTGGCCTTTATTCTGCTGGCGTCCATGTTCGTGTCCAGCAGCGCCAACAACATCATCACCCTGAGCGGCGCCAAGGACGACTTCATGGGCGGCTCCATCACGGGCGACTACTTCTTTCTGACCCGCTCAGTGCCCCGGGATGTGGTCGAGGACATGGCCGAAAAACTGGAAAACAAGCAGTCCTGCATCATGGAGGATGTCCTTTTCATTTCCAGAGACATGGTAAAGCTCAACGGCAGCGAAATGGAAAAGGGCACGGCCATGTACACTCTGTTTCCTCTGGAAGGCTCGGCCACAGATTACTTCGGGCTGGACAACGAGCCGGTGACAGCGGTGGAGCCGGGCACTATCCTTCTGCCGGCAAAGCTGCTGAGCGAGAAGGAATACAAGGTGGGCGACCTGTTCGCCTTCACTGTGGGAGACACCGTTGTGGAGCTGGAGGTGGCGGGCTTCGTCAAGGACGCTCTCCTCGGCCCCAACGGAATAGGCATGACCCGCTGTCTGGCGGCAAAGGAGGATATTGAGACTCTGCAGGCCGCTCCTGAGGCTGAGTCGCTGGGTCTCACCGGCTGCCTGACCTCCTTCAGAACCGACGCCCCCAAAGCTCTGGCCGCGGAGCTGATGGATTCCGGTGTGCCTTCGATTATGGCGGCGGATCGGGCAATGATCTCCTCGGCCTATCTGATGGATATGGTAATTGCCGGCATCTTCCTTGTCATCAGCGCCGTGCTCATGGTCATCGCCATGGTGGTGCTGAGATTCACCATCAACTTTACCCTCTCTCAGGAATACCGCGAGATCGGCGTGATGAAGGCCATCGGCATTCCCCGGGGAAAGATCAAGGGCTTATATCTTGTCAAATATCTCGCTCTGTCCATTCTGGGCGGCACCGCCGGCTTCTTCCTCGGCATTCCCTTTGGCAAAATGCTGCTGGAAAGCGCCTCGGACACCATGGTCATCAGAGGCGACGCCTTCTACACAGTCAACGCTCTGTGCGTGCTGGCGGTCATCGCGGCGGTCATGCTGTTCTGCCGCGGCTGCACCGGGCGGGTGGATAAGCTCTCCCCCATCGACGCCGTCCGGGACGGTTCGGCCGGCGAGCGGTTCTCAAAGCGCAGCCCCATCTCCCTTTCCGGCAGCCCTATGCGCCCGGTGCCCTTCATGGCCCTCAACGATGTGCTGTGCGACCTCAAGCGGTACGCGGCCATTATGATCGCCTTCACGCTGTGCCTGCTGCTTACGGTGGTAGTGATAAACAGCATCAATACCCTCAAGAGCGAAAAGATGGTGTCCTTCTTCGGTTCGGTGGAAAGCGACGCCTATATAACCATCAGCGGATACGTAGACCACCTCAGCGAGAACGGCAGAGAATCCCTGAAGAAAGCTCTTGAGGAAATGGAGGATACTCTTGCCAAAGAAGGCATGGAGACCCGCTGCGTTGCCGAGATGCTGCTGTCCATCACAGCGGAGAACGGTGAAAACCGCTTCGGCGCTCTGGTTATGCAGGGCACCGGCACCACCGCCGACGAGTATGTCTACTCCGAGGGTACCGCGCCCCAGTCGGCGGGAGAGGTGGCGGTGACCTCCTACACCGCCGAAATGCTGGATGTGTCCATAGGCGACACCTTCATCCTCAAGGACACCAAAGGCGACCGGGAGGTGCTGGTCACCGGCATATTCCAGTCCATGATGAACATGGGCAACGGCGTGCGGGTACACGAGGACGAGGAGCTTGACTACAGCCTTGCCATGGGCATGAATTCCTATCAGGTGGAGTTCCTCGATGACCCCGACGAGGAAGAGATCGAGCGGCGCATGACGCGGCTGGCGGAGCTTTATCCCGAGTCCAAGGTGATGGACGGCGGCGAATACGCCGATTTCTTCATGGGCTCGGCCACCATCGTGGCCTCCATCCGCAACCTGCTCGTGCCGCTGGTCATCGCCATCTGCATGATGATCGCCATGCTGATGGAGCGTTCCTTCATCGCCAAGGAGACCGGAGAGATAGCCATGCTCAAGGCCACCGGCTTTTCTCAGGGCGCCATCGTCCGCTGGCACACCCAGCGCATGGGCATCGTCCTGGTGATATCCACCCTGCTCAGTCTCATTCTCAGCACTCCCGCCACACAGCTGCTCATCACACCGATCTTCCGCATGATGGGCGCCGATTCCATACAGTATGACATCGTGCCTCTGGAGGCCTATGTGCTCTACCCGGCCCTGATGATAGGCTGCACCCTGATCGCCGTGACGCTCACCGCCCTGAGCACCCGGAAGATAACCGCTTCCCAGACCTCCAGCATTGAGTAAAAGGCAACACCGCACAATTCACGTGCAAGCACTTAAGCACGATCTTGCTTGCATCTTTTCCGTCATACTTCACAAAAATGCTCGCCAATACACAAAGTATTGGCTCCGCTTTTTGTATCGTCTGACAAAAAATCTGACTGCGCAATATCGCACTTAGAATTATGCGGTATTGCCCAAAAAGGAGATACACAGAAAATGACAAACATTCTTGAAGTTAAGGATCTCTGCAAGACCTATATCGTAAACAAGCGCCAGAACAATGTGCTGCGCAACGTCAGCTTTTCCGTGGCTCCCGGAGAGATGGTGGCCGTCATGGGCCCCTCCGGCTCGGGCAAGTCCACTCTGCTCTATACCGTTTCCGGCATGGACGGCATGACCGCCGGAGATGTGCTCTTTGACGGAAAGAGCATCGCGGGTCTCGGCCAGAAGGAGCTGGCTGATCTCCGCCTCGACCACATGGGCTTTGTGTTCCAGCAGATGTATATGCTCAAGAACCTCAGCCTTCTTGACAACATCCTGCTGCCCTCCCGCCAGTCGAAAAAGATAAAGGAGAGCCGCAAGGAAAAGAACGAGCGAGCCAAGGAGCTTATGCGCCGTCAGGGCATCATCGAGGTGGCCGACAACGGCATCGACGAGGTTTCCGGCGGTCAGCTTCAGCGAGCCTGCCTGTGCCGCAGCCTGATAAACAAGCCCAAGATGATCTTTGCCGACGAGCCCACCGGCGCCCTCAACCGCGCCGCCTCCGACGAGGTCATGGATATGCTGGGCGCTGTCAACCGGGAGGGTACCACCGTCATGCTGGTCACTCACGACACCAAGGTGGCCGCCCGCTGCACCCGGGTGATGTATATCGTTGACGGAAACATCAGGGGCGAGTATAATCTTGATGTATACGACGGCGTTTCCCCTCTGCGTGACCGGGAGCGCGCCATAAACAACTGGCTCATGGAGATGGGCTGGTAAGCCGGTAACAAAAACAGCAGGGGCGGCCCAGCCGTCCCTGCATCGCCTGCTTTTTACGATACAAATTGGAGTATAATATGATAGATATACTTGTTGTAGAGGATAATACGGAGATTTCCGGCCTTCTTTGCGAATTTCTCCGGGCGGAGGGCTATGTGGTCAGCGCCGCCGACAGCGGAGAAAAGGCCCTTTCCATATATGAAAAATACGGCGCCAGGCTGGTCATTCTGGATGTCATGCTGCCGGGAATGGACGGCTTCGCGGTGTGCCGAACCATCCGGGAAAGGGCCAACACGCCCATTCTCATCGTCAGCGCCCGGGTGACCAAGGAGGACAAGCTCAACGGCCTCATCCTCGGTGCCGACGACTACATCGAAAAGCCCTTCGACATCGACATCATGCTGGCCAAGATAAAGGGCATCTTCCGCCGCCGCTACGAAAGCGACAGCCTCGTGTGCGGCGACCTTGTCCTTGACCGGGTACGCCGGGAGGCCACCCGGAACGGCACGCCGGTGAAAATGACCGCCAAGGAATTTGACCTGCTGGAGCTGATGGCGGAGAACAAGGGAGCCACCCTTTCAAAGGATATGCTCTTTGCCCGGGTGTGGGGCATGGACAGCGACTCCGAGCCACAGACCCTTACGGTGCACATCAAGTGGCTGCGTGAAAAAATCGAGGATGACCCCAAGAATCCCACTCGCATCGTCACCGTGTGGGGCGTGGGATACCGCTTTGAGGGATAAAGAGGAGAGAATTATGGATATCGCGGCAAAGGACATTCGTACCCGGCAGCTCACTCCCGGGAGCTTTGAGGAAATTAAGGCACTGTTCCGGGAGGTATTCACCGGAGAGCCGTGGAAGGACGACTGGAGCGACGACCGCCAGCTGTCCATGTACATCACCGAGCTGGTGTGCAGCGGCAATTCGCTGACCTTCGGGCTGTTCGACGGCGAGGAGCTGATCGGCCTCTCCCTGGGACACATCAAGCATTGGTTCTCCGGCACGGAATATTATATCGAGGAGTTCTGCGTCCGCACCGAACGGCAGGGCGAAGGCCTCGGCACGGAGTTTATCCGGAGCATCGAGGATTTCCTGAGAGAAATGGACATCGAGCACATCTTCCTGCAGACCGGCAGGCAGATGCCGGCCTATGGGTTCTATCTCAAAAACGGCTTTGAGGAGCTGGTCGACCATGTGTCCTTCATCAGAAAGCTGGACGCCGGCGACAACAGCTGACAACACCCAGAGAAAGGCGGCGAAGCGTGAATGAAGGCCTTTAACCGGCTGCTGATTGTTTTTATTATAATTGCCGCGCTGCTGATGGCGGCGGTCAATGTGCTTCTGGCGGCGGGAACGGACGCCTCCGGACGGCAGTACCGGGTGGACGCCGCCCGTGCCGCCGCGAAGATCGAATCGGAGGGCATGGAGGGTCTTGACCTTTCCCTCTATCCCACCCTTGCGGCTGTGGTTCCGGCGGGAGAGGACGGAGTGGACAGCCTGCTGGGCGGAAAGCACGACTGCGTCATAAAGGAGATCGGCGGCGAATATTACCGTTTTGACTACATCGCGCCCTCGGGCATGGACAGCGGGGACGTTCTGGCGGTGAACATCGCGCTGGGCGTCATGGCCGCGGTGATGGCGGGCTTCATGCTCTACCTGCGCCGCAGCGTGATAAAGCCGATGTATATGCTGCGGGAGCTGCCCTATGAGCTTTCCAAGGGAAACCTGACCATGCCTCTCAAGGAGAGCAGGCATCGCTTTTTTGGCCGCTTTGTGTGGGGCATGGATATGCTCCGGGAGCGGCTGGAGCAGCACCGGAGCAACGAGATAAGCCTGCAAAGCGAGCGGAAAAAGCTCATACTCTCCCTTTCTCACGATGTGCGCATACCCCTTTCGGCCATCAAGCTCTATTCCAGAGCGCTGAGCGGAAAGCTGTACGACAGCGAGGAAAAGCAGCTGGAAGCGGCGATAAAGATAAACGAAAAGGCGGACGAGATCGAGGAGCTGATGTCCCGCATAGTCACCGCCTCCCGGGAGGATTTCCTCTCCCTCGAGGTGGAGCGGGGAGAGTTTTACCTGTCCGAAATGGTGGACAAGGTGTCCGAGTATTATTCGGACAAGCTCCGGCTGCTGAAGATCGATTTTTCCGTGGGCAGCTGCGGCAACTGCCTGATAAAGGGCGACCTCGACCGGGCGGTGGAGGTCATGCAGAACATCATGGAAAACGCCGTAAAATACGGCGACGGCAAAAGCATTTCCATGACCTTCTCCGAGGAGGAGGGCTGCCGGCTGGTGACGGTATCCAACACCGGCTGCTCCCTGCCCGAGGGCGAGCTGCCCCATATGTTCGACAGCTTCTGGCGCGGCTCGAACGCCTCTGGCGAGAGCGGCAGCGGCCTTGGGCTGTACATCTGCCGCTGCCTGATGAACAAGATGGGCGGCGAGGTGTTCGCCGAGATAAAGGACGGAAATATGCGCGCCACGGCGGTGTTCAGCCCGGCGTAACGCAAAAAAGAGAAAACCTGCCAGCTTCGGAAGGGAGCGGGCAGGTTTTTTGACGAGGTCAGAACAGCTGGATGTCGTAATATCTGGCGGTGAGCCGGTGAGCGTGCCGGCCACGGCCTATCTCGCCGCTGTAGCGCCGGATGACGCGGTTGGAATGACGCTTTACCTCTCGTTTGCACTTGGGCGAAATGTAATAGATGGGATTGTTGGCGCGCTTTACATACACCAGCGAAGGGACTATACGCCCTTCGGCGTGCCGCATGGCGTCAAGGGCACAGCCGCGGCGAGAGGTACCATCGCTGTACAGATTTACACATTTTCCCGACGGGAACAGAAAATAGGGAGCGTAAACATGCCGGTAGATGAAGAAATATTCACACTCGGATGTTCTGAGAGCGAGAAAGTTATTGATGATCCTGCGCTTGTGCTCCCGGTTGGTGATGTACGCGTTCCGCCTTGCCCGAGGGGCACGGACGCGGGCGGTGGAGACCGGCAGCGGTTCGCTGTCCAGCTTTTCGGCGTAATATTCGCTGCCCTCTATGGGATGGCCTTCGGCAATCCAGCTTTCAAGCCAGTTTTTGCCGCTGTATTCATAAGACATACCGTTCGTTCCTCCGTTCAGAATTATTATCCACGGTTCCATTATACTCGTGTTTGGAAATTTGTGGGGAAGAAATCACGCAAAAAGCGCACAGAAAAACAGCCGCCGCACCGATCATCCATCAGTGCGGCGGCTGTAAAAATTCAGCGGTTATCATTCGTCCTCGTCGTGGGGCTGCAGATCCTCCCGGTTGAGCATCGTGTGCAGCAGCTCCTGCTGCTGGGACTGGGTCAGGAGGCGGTATCTGAGCACCAGCATCTTTTCCTCCTTGGAAAGGTCGCCGATGCGCATGGTTTCGCTTCCGGGGAGGCCGGGATCGGTGACGACGAAACCGTGGTTGGGCGGCTCAAGCTCCAGAAGCTCATAGAGGGACACATGGAACATCTGGGACAGCCGGCGCAGGTTGTCCAGAGAAGGCTCGGTGGTGCCGAGCTCATAGTAGGAATAGGTGGAGCGGTGGACATTGAGCAGATCGGCGACCTGCTGCTGGGAAAGGCCGCACAGCAACCGGCATTCCTTTAGTTTATCCTTTAACATACTCTGTGTTTCTCCTTGCCGAAGAAAATTTCTTTAAGACTATTATACAGCTTTTTCGACAAAGAGAATATTATGTGAAGAAATTTTACACAACAAAAGGGCTGTCTTGGGTAACAACAGCCCTTTTTCACAAAACATAATTACGGAATATTATCCCTTTTGGCTGCGAGCCTCCAGAAGAAGACCGTGGCAGCGGGTCAGCTCCGCGGGAATGTCAATGCCCTGAGGGCAGTGATCCGCGCAGGCGCGGCAGCCTATGCAGGCGGTGGCCTGCCGGGATTCGGGAGTGTTGTTCAGGTAGACATCGGCGTGCCAGCCAAGTACGTTCAGGCGGGTGTAGGCGTTGGCCGCCTGAAAAACCGTGGGAATGGAAATGCCCACGGGGCAGTCCTTGCAGTAGTTGCAGGCGGTGCAGGGAACGTGAGGACGGGACATGACCTTGTCCACCACAGCCCTGACGGTCTGCTCCTGAGCCTCGGTCAAAGGAACCAGCGGGCTGAACAGACGGGCGTTTTCCTCGGCCTGCTCGATGGTGGAAACGCCGCTGAGAATGACGCTGACCGCAGGATGGGAGGCGACCCAGCGCATGGCCCATTCGGCGTTGGAGGCCTTGGGGTCGGCCTCGGCGAACATGGCGCGTACATCGTCGCCCAGCTCAATGAGGCTGCCGCCGCGAACCGGCTCCATGACAACGATGGGAATGCCGCGCTCGGCAAGGATGTTGTAAAGCTCCTCGGCGTCGTCGCTGTACCAATCGAGGTAGTTGAACTGGATCTGCACAAAGTCCCACTCGGGCTGCTCGCTGAGAATGGAGCGCAGAGCCGCGGGAGAATCGTGGAAGGAGAAGCCGATGTATTTTACCTTGCCCTCTGCCTTGAGCTGGCGCTGGAATTTGTCGGCTCCGCTGGCTTTTACGGCCTCCCAGCGGGCGGCGTTGAGGGCGTGGAGCAGATAGAAATCCACATAGTCTACACCCATGCGCTCGCAGGACTCGGCGAAGATCTCCTCCTTGCGGGCCAGCTGCTCCTCGCCGAGGGGCAGCTTGGTGGCGATATAGAAGGACTCCCGGTCATAGCGGTCGGTCAGCGCGGCCTTGGCCAGACGCTCCGACTGGCCGTCGCCGTAGACATAGGCCGTGTCAAAATAGCGCACGCCGGCGTTGTAGAAGGTGTCCACCATGCGGATGGCGTGCTCGTGGTCGATCTGGCCGTCCTTTGTGGGCAGCCGCATCAGGCCCATGCCCAGAAGGGGCATATCAAGGCCGATGGTTTTCATGTGACGAAGCTCCATGCTGTATCCTTTCGGTAATATATCCGAGCTATATTACAAATTATTGATGTTCCCCGCCGGAGGAGGGCTTGGGCGCGTTGCCGGAAGCGGGCTTCTGGCCGCCGTTCCGGTTGCCGCCGCCCCGATTGCCTCGGCTGCGGTTGTGATGATTCTGACCGGAGCGGTTCTGACCATTCTGGTTATTATGGCCGCCCTGTCTGTTATGGTTGTTCTGACCGCCCTGCTTCTGCTGGCCGCCCTGTTTGGGCTGACCGTTCTGCTTGTTCTGGCCGCCAGAAGTATTCTGGCTTCCCTGGTTGTTCTGACGGTTCTGGTTGGAACGGTTGCGGTGCTGGTTGTTCTGGCGGTTCTGACCACCCTGACCTCCGCTGCCGCCCTGACCGTTGTTCTGCCTGGGCTGGCCGTTGGGCTGCTTCTGGGAGCCTCCCTGAGCGTTCTGGCCGCCGTTTCCGGACTTCTGTCCGCCGCCGGAGCGGTTCTGACCGCCGCGGCTCTTGTTTCGGCTGCGGCCGCGGTTGTTATTCTCGCGGCGAGGCTGCTCCTCTTCGCGCTGAGCCATCTGGGCGTCGGCGATGTCGTAGAAATCCACCGGTGTCTCCTCCGGCTCCTCGTAAGGCTCGTCGTCGATGATTTCAGGCGGCTTGCCGCTGATGACCTTTACCTGACGCTTGTCAAAGGTCTTGAGGGTGCCGTCGGGCATATCGTCCATGCGCACACGGAGCTTGCCGGTGAGCAGGTTGACCTCCACGATGGTGCCGTTGCCCTCGGGAGTGCTCACTCCGCAGCCAACCCGGGGAGTGCGGCGCAGCAGGTCGATGTAGGCTTCCTCCTCGTACTTGAGGCAGCACATGAGCCGGCCACAGGTGCCGGAGATCTTGACGGGATTGAGGGAAAGATTCTGCTCCTTGGCCATTTTGATGGACACGGGAGCGAAATCGCCCATGAAGGTGGCGCAGCAGAAGGGTCTGCCGCAGATGCCCAGACCACCCAGCATCTTGGCCTCGTCGCGCACGCCGATCTGCCGCAGCTCGATGCGGGTGCGGAACACGGAGGCCAGATCCTTGACCAGCTCGCGGAAATCCACGCGGCCGTCAGCGGTGAAGTTGAAGACTATCTTGCTGCCGTCAAAGGCGTATTCCACATTGACCAGCTTCATGTCCAGCTTGTGGGCGGCGATCTTCTGCTCGCACACGGCAAAGGACTCCTGCTCTCTTCTGCGGTTGTCCTCCACCCGCTTGAGGTCGTCGGCGGTGGCGGCGCGCACTACGCTCTTGAGTTCGTGGGTGATCTGGTCGTCGGGAACCGAACGGCGCTCCATGACCACTTCTCCGCACTCAAGGCCCCGGGCGGTCTCAACGATGACCGGTGTGCCCTGGAGCAGGTATTCGTCGTTTGGCTTGAAGTAGTAAAGCTTTCCGCCCGGCTTGAATTTTACGCCGATAATATCTGCCATTCTGAGTTATTCCTCCAATTGCTTCGTCTCCGGACAGAGGCCGGGCGAAGGTTACGATTATTTATTTTAATGGATTTCGCGGCGATTATTCCGCGAAGGAGCCGGTCACCGTCCGGCGGCGCGGCGCAGGCGCACGCACATGGCCGTGGTGAACAGCGGGATGGGAGCGTTGGCGCGCAGAGCCTGCTCCAGAGAGGGTATCTCTTCCAGCATGGCGGCAATGCGCTCGGAGGTGAGGGTGCGCGCGATAAGGGCGGCGGAGTCGCTGCCTTCCGCGCTGCCGCCCGAGCCGATGACAAGGGCGTCCCGCAGCACGCCGCGCAGAGCGGTCAGCAGAGCGCCGAGCTCCTGCCGCACAGCGGGATTCTTCGCCGCCGGACGGGAAAACCTGCCGGTCAGCGCGATGGCGTCCATTTCCTTGCCGGAAACGATGGCCCCCGCCAGCTCTCCGGCCAGCTCAGCGGCCTTTGCCGCCGATTCATCCGGAGCCGACACCGGCCACGAAGCCCGCAGCACGCAGGCCCGGGAACGGATGGTTTCCAGAAGGCTCAGAGCCGAGCGGCAGGTCATGATAAACATGACCCGGGGCGGCGGCTCCTCAAAGAGCTTGAGAAAGGCGTTCTGGGCGGGAGGCATCATGCCGTCGCAGTTTTCCAGAAGGAACACCTGCCCGTCGGCCTCAACGGGTACGCGCCGCGCCAGCTCCTGCAGGGAGCGCACCGCTTCCACGGAAATGGCGCCGGTCTTCCCCGTTCCCTCCACCTTGATGACATCGGCGTGGGCGCCGTAGGAGGACATGATGCGGCACACCCGGCACTCACCGGCCATGGCCGGCTCGCAGGCGCACAGAAAGGCCCGGGCACACAGCCGGGCAAGCCGACCGTTCATGTCCGGGTCGGTGCCTTCGATGACGAGGGCGTGGGGCATCCGCCGGTCGGCGGTCATGCTGTCAAGCTGCCTGAGCAGCTGGGCGTTTTCCGGCAGAGCCAGCTCAGGCAGAAACTGCTCTAACATTTTTCGAAGCGCTCAACATTAAGTACAAACACGGTGGCGCCGCCCACCTTGACCTCCACCGGAACGCTGGAGAACAGTCCGGGAGTAAAGGTCTGGGTAACGGGCATCACCTGAGTGCGCTTGCGGGAATGAGCCTTTATGGTCTCGATGACCTCGTCCACCTTCTCGTCGTCGGTGCCGACGATGAAGGTGGTGTTGCCGGCCTTGAGGAAGCCGCCGGTGGTGGCCAGCTTGGTGACCGAAAAACCGGCCGCGGTCAGGTTGGTGGCAACGCTGCTGCTGTCGTCGTTATTGACAATGGCGAATATAAGCTTCATGGTGATTGACCTCCTGTGGGAGTGGATTGTTATTCGGAGGAGCCGAAGCTCTCCTTCATTCTGCCGAGGGCACGGAGCCAGCGGCGGGTCTGAATTCTGTTTTTCATAATAAATATCTGAGGCGGATCATCCCGCTGTCCGGTCTGGGCAATGAGCTTCATATGCTCCGGGCGCACCCGGCGCCGATAGCTCAGCACCCAGCGCAGAAATTCTCCGTCCAGCCGTTCCGGACAGCCCTCGGCCATGCTGGCCCGGGAGCGTCCCCGGTGCTGAAGGCGGCGCTTTACCACGCCGGCGGCGCAGACAATTCCGGGATAATCCAGAAGCACCACGGCGTCGCACCATTCAAGGCGCTGAGCAAGGGTGCGGTTGTAGTCGCCGTCAATGATCCAGCGCTCCTTTGCCAGCTCTGCGGCGAGAAGAGCGTCAAACTCCTCCCGGGAGCGGTGAGTCCAGCCGGGCAGCCAGAACAGCCGGTCAAGATGCACCACCGGCAGGCCGGTGATCTTCCCCAGCTCCGCGGCCAGAGTGCTCTTTCCCGAGCCTCCGCAGCCCAGCACCAGCAGCCGCTCAAAGGGGCGCATGGCTTCGATTGGTGTGATGGCAGGAGCCTTCATAAACCGGCTCACATGGCTCCCTGCTCGTCGAGGGTGAGGGAGTAGGCGGGGATAAATTCCTCAAGGAAAGCGTCGGCCTCCGGCATACCCATGGCTTTGAGCGACTCGGCGGTGGCCTTTTCGGCGCAGGCAAATTCCATATTGCCCGCCTTGCGCTCCTCTATGCACTTTATGAGGGCAGAGAGCTTGTCGGCGGCCTTGACCAGCCGGTGCTCCTCCGATTCCTCGTCCTGCATCAGCAAAGAGCGGTAGCTCTCCCGCATATCCTCGGGGAGCATGGCCATAAGCCGCTCTCCGGCGGTGCGCTCCACCTCGCCGTAGGCCTCCCGGATCTGGGGATTGAAATACTTGACCGGGGTGGGCATATCGCCGGTGAGGATCTCGGGCGTGTCGTGATAAAGAGCCAGCAGAGCCACCCGCTCGGGGTTCAGGCTCTTTCCGAAGCGAACGTTGCCCAGCACCGCCAGAGCGTGAGCGATGACGGCGGTCTCAAGGGAGTGCTCGCTGAGATTTTCCCGTTCGGTGTTGCGCATGAGCGCCCAGCGGGAAATGTATTTCATTCTGGAAAGCATGGCGAAAAAGCCCGATTGCATGGCTGACCTCCGTTAGCGGGTGTGGCTTAAAATTGTTACAACAATTCAAGATATATTATGTACTATTTTGGCGGCAATGTCAAGTTAAAGAGGGACTTCCAAAGGGCTTTATCCGTTTTGACAATTGCTGGCGGATCCTTTGACCAAAATACGGAAAAGGCTTCGCCCGTTCGGAGCGAAGCCTTTTCGTTTCCGGATAAATTGGAGTTTAAAATTATGAATTATAACCTAATTCAGTTGGCAAATCACCCCAAAGCTCCGTCCTCGTTTTGCTATTTGTCAACTTTTCTAAAACCTTTACATCAGGATTGGGATAGATTACAAACCCATCTTCCTCGCCTTTTTCGGCACGAATAGGGAAAGCGAGTTGTTCCTCGTCTACTGAAAACTGTGCATTTACTCCGTTTTTATTTCCCCTTGCGTCAAGACGAATCCATTTGCAATAATCTTTGACATATACACCATTTAGTCCGTGGTATATTAAGATGGGCGCTGTATCATCGTCCAATATCAGCTTTTGATAGCAAAAACCGGCTGGAATAGATTTGCAGCGGAGTAAAGATGCTAATAAGTGAGATTTGGCAAAACAAATTCCGTGTCCGGCTTTTAGAACCTCTGAAGCAGTACATGTAAGGGCGTCTTCGTTTGCATCTGCTGAATGGGAAATGTTATCTCTCACAAATTCATATGCTGTTTTAATGTACTCTAATTCACTATTTGATTTTTTGAATAAGGTATCGGCAAGCTGCTGAATGGATTTGTTTTCAAAATCAATTACATTATCGCTCCTTAAATAATCATCCATTACATTTGAATACGGTGCTATATTCATAATTTCAACCTCATCAAGTTCAAGTTTATCGTCCTCCACATTCTACCACACTCCGCCCACCATTTCAATAATTGGTCGATGTGCCGGTTTTTGGCTGTCCGCGTTTTAAGTGATCGCAGCCGGCTTTTCCCGCCTTGCAAACCTCACGCTCCGGGTGTATAATAAAAATTCAGCCATTAATCAATTATATATAATTCCGGGAGGTAAATCACCCTTATGCGAGAGAAAAACAGAAGTCCCGAGAAAGGGTCGGGCATCAGCCGTCTGATACCCTGCCTGAAGGGCTTTGTGCACCCCACTGTACTGACTCCGGTGTTCCTCATATGCGAGGTGCTGCTGGAGGTGCTCATTCCCATGCTCATGGCGGCCATTGTGGACGGCGGCCTTTACCGGGAGGAGGACTTCATGCTGAAGGAGCTGCTGCCTCAGGCCCTCATTGACGACCGCAAGCTGCTCACGGTGGTGCTGGGCGGCTTCATGATCCTGGCGGCGCTGTGCTCTTTGACCTTCGGCATTCTGGCGGCTTACACCGCCTCAAGTTCGGCCATGGGCTTTGCCCGCAATCTGCGCCGTAAGATATTTGAGCGCACTCAGGATTTCTCCTTTGCCAACACCGATAAATTCTCCGCTCCCACACTGGTGATGCGGGCGACCACCGATGTCACCAGCCTGCAGAACACCTTTGCCCAGCTGATGACCATGCTGGTGCGCAGCCCGACCATGATGATAATGGCGGCGGTGATGGCCTTCAGCATCAACTCCGAGCTGTCGGTGGTGTTCATCATCGCCCTGCCGGTGCTGCTGGGCGCCATGATCGTCCTTGTGGTCATCGGCTATCCCCGGTTCATGAAGATGCTCCGGCACTTTGACCGCATGAACGCCGACGTTCAGGAGAGCGTGGTGGGCGTGCGGGAGATAAAGGCCTTTGTGCGGGAGGATTACGAAAACGAGAAGTTTGAAAAATCCGCCGGAGACCTGCAGAAGATACAGATCCACGCCCAGAAGCTCTTTTCCCTCTCCAATCCCATTCAGCTGGGAATAATGTGGAGCTGCACCGTTATCGTGCTGCTGCTGGGCGGACGGCTGGTGCTGTTCGATCAGGCGCTCAACGCCGGCGAGCTGGTCAGCCTGCTGTCCTATACCACTCAGGTCATCAGTTCCCTTGGCATGGTGGCCTTTATGATGATAATGCTGTCCATGAGCCGGGCCTCCCTTACCCGCATCAACGAGGTGCTGGACGAGCCCACGGACATCATCGGCGCGGACAGCGACCTCGAGGTGGCCGACGGCTCGATAAAATTCGACCATGTGGATTTCAGCTATACAAAGGATCCGGACAATCTCACCCTGAGGGATATCGACCTCGAGATAGGCTCCGGTCAGACGGTGGGCATCATCGGCGGCACCGGAGACGGCAAATCCTCCCTTGTGCAGCTCATTCCCCGCTTCTACGACTGCCTTGACGGCAGAGTGCTTGTCGGCGGCCGGGATGTGAAGGAGTATTCCCTCTATCAGCTGCGCCAGAGCGTTTCCATGGTCCTGCAGAAGAACACGCTGTTTTCCGGCACCATCCGTGAAAACCTGCGCTGGGGCGACCCGGAGGCCAGCGACGAGCGCGTCGAAGAGGCCTGCCGGCTGGCCTGCGCCCATGAGTTTATCCAGTCCTTCCCCGAGGGCTACGACACCGAGCTGGGGCAGGGCGGCGTGAACCTTTCCGGCGGCCAGAAGCAGCGGCTGTGCATCGCCCGGGCCATTCTCAAGAATCCGAAGATCCTCATTCTGGACGACTCCACCAGCGCCGTGGACACCGCCACCGACCGGCGCATCCGCTCGGCGCTCCGGGAGCTTATGCCGGGCACGACGAAAATAATAATCGCCCAGCGCATAGCCTCGGTGATGGACTCCGACCTCATCGTGGTGCTCAACGAGGGCAGAATAAGCGACTGCGGCACCCACTCCGAGCTGCTCGGACGCAGCGAGGTGTACCGCGAGGTCTACGAATCTCAGGGCAAGGAGGTGGCCGAAGATGGCAAGGCTCAGTAATCCCGGCGGCAAGCGGGCGGCCAATCCCATGAAGACCCTCCGCCGCCTTTTCCGCTACTTCACCTGCTGCAAGGTGCCCTTCGCCTTCGCGGTGCTGTCCATCGCGGTGTATTCCTTCGCGGTGATATGGGCGTCCTATCTCCTCGAGCCTACCGTGGCGCTGCTGGAACAGAGCGGCGCAGTGCCGGAAAAGGTCTACGCCGAATATATGGCGGTGCTCATCTTCATGGCGGTGCTGTACGCGCTGGCCGTGGTGACCAACTTCCTGCTTTCCCGGCTGATGCTCACCTGCTCGGCCCGGATACTCTACCGCCTGCGTGTAGAGATGTTTGAGCATATGCAGCGTATGCCGGTCAGCTTTTACGACTCCCACACCCACGGCGAGCTGATGAGCTACTACACCAACGATGTTGAGGCTGTGCGGGAAATGCTCCACCACGGCATAACCCAGATGATGATCTCGGTCATCTCGCTGGTGGGCATCGTCGGCATGATGCTTTCCCTTTCCCTGAAGCTGTGCGCCTTCATCGCCGTCATGGGCGTGTGCGTGTACCTCACCATCCGTGTGGTGGGCGGCAAGAGCCGCAAGAATTTCCAGAAGCAGCAGAAGTCGGTGGCCGCCGTCAACGGATATATAGAGGAAATGATCGTGGGTCAGAAGGTGGTCAAGGCCTTCAACCACGAGCAGGCCACCCTTCAGCGGTTCGACGAGATAAACGAGGAGCTGCGGGTGGTGTCCACCCGGGCCACCTTCTACTCCCGCATCATGGGCCCGGTGATGAATAACCTTTCCCACATCTTCTACGCCATTATCACCACTGCCGGCGTGCTGCTGCTCACCACGGGAAGCACCCTGATGACCTTCCTGCAGTATATCCGCCAGTTTGCCGACCGTATCTCCCAGATATCCCAGCAGTTCAGCTCCATAATGCTGGCTCTGGCCGGCGCGGAGCGGGTCTTTGAGATGATGGATATGCCCCTTGAGGCGGACGAGGGCGATGTGACCCTTGTCAACGCAAACATCGCCGCCGACGGCACCATCACCGAATCGGAGCTGCCCACCGGCCGCTGGGCATGGAAGCTCCCCGGTGAGGACGGCTGCTCCTATGTGGAGGTAAAGGGCGACATCCGCCTTAACGATGTTGATTTCGGCTATGTGGCGGAAAAGCAGGTGCTCAACGATGTGAGCCTGTACGCAAAGCCCGGCCAGAAGATAGCCTTTGTTGGCTCCACCGGCGCGGGAAAGACCACCATAACCAACCTCATCAACCGCTTCTATGACATAAACAGCGGCTCCATCACCTACGACGGCATCGAGCTGCGCCGGATAAAGAAGGCCGAGCTGCGCCGCTCTCTGGGCATGGTGCTGCAGGACACCCATCTTTTCACCGGCACGGTGATGGACAACATCCGCTACGGACGGCTGGACGCCACAAGTCGGAGGCCAAGCGGTCTTAGGAAGACAATCCTTTTG
>JAZSQO010000089.1:0-7466 GCA_045538015.1 Acutalibacteraceae bacterium
TAAGCACGATCTTGCTTGCATCTTTTTCGTCATACTTCACAAAAATGCTCACCAATACACAAAGTATTGGTTCCGCTTTTTGTATCGTCTGACAAAAAATCTGACTGCGCAATATCGCACTTAGAATTATGCGGTATTGCCTAAAAAAGAGATACAATTGACATCAAGCGCCACAGAATCAACAGGAGGAACAGAATGCGATATCTCATACCCATGCTGCAGGGGCAGCAGTTTTTCACAAATCTTCTGGACTGCGTCAAAAAGGGAACATTGCCTCTGGAGCTGACCGGCTGCGGATTTGTGCACAAGGCTCACATTACCGCCGCCCTCTGCCGGCTGACCGGCCGCAAGGCGCTGATAGTGGCCGGCGACGAATCGGAGGCCAATCATCTGCTCAGCTCGCTGAAGAGCATGGGAATGGATGCCCGCTATTATCCCGTCCGGGATCTGAGCTTTCACACCCTCGAAGGCCGCTCCAGAGAGTTTGAGCACGAGCGCATCGACGCTCTGTGCGCGGTGCTGTCCGGTGCCGCCGACGTGGTGGTCACCGTGGCCGACGCCGCCATGCAGCTGACCCTGCCTCCCGAGCAGCTCTCTTCCCGGATGGTCACCCTTGAGCCGGGCGGCACGGCGGACATGAAGCTCATTGTCGCCTCCCTCGCCGCCGGCGGCTACGAGCGGGCCGAAAGTGTGGAAGGTCCGGGGCAGTTTGCCGTGCGCGGCGGAATAATCGACTTTTTCCCCACCGCCTCGAAGCAGCCGGTACGCTGCGAGCTGTGGGGCGACGAGATCGACTCCCTGAGCTACTTTGACCCGGAGAGCCAGCGCCGCACCGACCCGGTGGAGGAGCCTATCGGCATCTATCCCGCCGCCGAGCTGACGGTGGACGATCCCGCCGCTCTGGCCGATCAGATCACCGCGATCGCCGGATCGCTGAAGGGCAATGCCGCCGCGGCGGCAAGGGAGCGGCTGTATAACGAGGCTGAAAGCCTGCGCTCCGGCCTCAGACCGGCCAGCTGCGACAAGTTCATTCCCCTCATCTGCCAGCGGGAGGCGACGGTTTTTGATTATATGCCCGAGGACTGCCTGCTGGTGGTCAGCGAGCACACCGCCGTCCGGGAGCGTGCCCGCTCCTATGCTGCCCGCATGAACGAGGAGATCAAGGCGCTGATGGAGGACGGCGTGCTGTGCAAGACGCTGTGCCGCTTCACCCTGACCGAAAGCGAGCTGAGCGGCCATTTCGGCAGTGCCATATATATGGACGTCTTTGCCCACGGCAGCTACGACACGCCCATACGCCAGACCCTGAGCACCGACGCCCGCCAGCTTCCGCCATGGGACGGCACCACCTCTCTGCTGGTGGAGGACGTGGCCGCTCTTCGGGAAGCGGGCTGCACGGTCATAGTGCTGGCCGGCTCCTCCCGCGCGGCTGACACTCTGTGCGGCGACCTTGAGGAGGCCGGCTTTGTCACCGTCCGGGACGACGATCCCGAAAGCCTGAAGTCCGGGCGGGTATATGTGTCTCAGGGCACTCTGCCGGCGGGCTTTGAGTATCCCTCGGCCAAGGTGGCGCTCATCACATGGGGAAGAGGCGGTTCGGTCACCTCCCGGAAGAGCGGCTCCAAAAAGCTGGCCCGCTACAAGAAGGGCGCCGATATCCAGTCTCTCAGCGAGCTTTCTCCCGGAGATTATGTGGTGCATATCACCTACGGCATCGGCCTCTTTGGCGGCATTGTCATGCTCAAGACCGAGGGTGTCAACCGTGATTATATAAAGATAACCTACTCCAAGGGCGACGTGCTGTATGTGCCGGTCAACCAGCTGGACATGGTCAGCAAATATATCGGCGCCAGGGAGGACAGCGGCGTGCGCCTCTCCACTCTTGGCGGCACCGACTGGGTGCGGCAGAAGAGCCGGGTGCGCAAGGCGGTCAAGGACATCGCCAAGGAGCTCATCAAGCTCTACTCCGAGCGCATGAGAGCCGACGGCTATCCCTTCGACCCGGACACCGAGTACCAGCGTGACTTTGAAGCCCGCTTTGAATACGACGAGACCGACGACCAGCTGCGCTGCATCAGCGAGATAAAGAAGGACATGGAGCGGCCGGTTCCCATGGAGCGCCTGCTGTGCGGCGACGTGGGCTTCGGCAAGACCGAGGTGGCTCTGAGAGCCGCCTTCAAGTGCATGGTGGAGGGGCGCCAGTGCGCCATCCTCGCGCCCACCACCATCCTCGCGTGGCAGCATTACGAAACCGCTCTGCGCCGATTCGACGGTTTTCCCTTCCGCATCGAGGTCATGTCCCGCTTCCGCACGCCCAAGCAGCAGCAGGCCATCGTCGCCGCCCTCAAGCGGGGCGAGGTGGATCTGCTCATCGGCACCCACCGGATAATTCAGAAGGATGTGGAGTTCCGCGACCTTGGCCTTGCCATCATCGACGAGGAGCAGCGCTTCGGCGTGGCTCACAAGGAGAAATTCAAGGAATCCTTCCGGTCGGTGGATGTGCTGATGCTGTCGGCAACGCCCATTCCCCGCACGCTGAACATGGCCCTTTCCGGCCTGCGGGATATCTCCGTGCTGGAGGAGGCTCCCCTTGACCGCTCGCCGGTGCAGACCTTTGTCATGGAGTATGACCGGGCGGTCATCGCCGACGCCATCCGCCGTGAGCTGCGCCGGGGCGGACAGGTATATTATCTCCACAACCGGGTGGGAGACATCGAACGGGTGGCTCACGGGCTGAGCGAAATGCTGCCCGACGCCCGCATCGGCATCGCCCACGGTCAGATGTCCGAGCAGCAGATATCAAAGGAGTGGAAGCGGATGATCGACCACGAGATCGACATCCTGCTGTGCACCACCATCATAGAGGCCGGCGTGGATGTGTCCAACGCCAACACCCTCATCGTGGAGGACGCCAATCATTTCGGCCTTTCCCAGCTCCACCAGATAAGAGGCCGTGTGGGACGCAGCAGCCGCAGAGCCTACGCCTACTTCACCTTCAACGGCCGCCGGGAGCTGACCGAGATCGCCTCCAAGCGCCTTTCGGCCATCAGAGAATACACCGAATTCGGCAGCGGCATGAAGATAGCCATGCGTGACCTTGAGCTCAGAGGCGCGGGCAACATTCTGGGCGGCGAGCAGTCGGGTCACCTCGACCTCGTGGGCTACGATATGTACATGAAGCTGCTCAACGAGGCCGTGGCCGAGGAAAAGGGCGAGGCTCCCGCCAAGGCCGATGTGGAATGCTCGGTGGATCTGCCCATCGAGGCTCACATTCCCGAGGATTACATCGACGCCACCCACCTGCGTCTGGATGTCTACCGCCTCATCGCCGACATCCGCAGCGACGAGGAGGCCTCCGACGTGGTGGACGAGCTGATCGACCGCTTCGGAGATCCGCCCGCGGCGGTGATGGGACTTGTACGGGTGGCGCTGGCCAGAAATCTTGCCGCCGGCATGGGCATCACCGAGGTCAAGTACGGCTCGGGCAATATTCTGTTCTTCATGTCGTCTCTTGATATGCGCATGGTGTCGGCCATGGTGGGCTCCATGCCCGGCCGGGTGATGCTGTCGGCGGGCGCCAAGCCCTACCTGACCGTCAAGCCGGAGAAGGGCAAAAAGCTCATCGACAGCGTCAGCGACGCCCTTGAGTGCTTTGCAAACGCCATAAAGAGCCTGCCGCCGGAGGAAGCGCCGGCCGAGTAGGCAACCGCTTCTCAGAATAGCGCAATGCAATTCAAAAGAGCAAAAATCATTTCTTAAAAGAATTTTGTAAAATATACTTGACAAAGCGCGTCCGCGGTGATATACTTGAGCCATCATCAAACGGAGGTGCTTTGAAATGAAGCCTGAAATCATCCATCTGCTTGTTTTTACCATCATCTTTGTGGCCATCGCGCTGCTGTTCGGCCTGCTGTTCGGCAGAAAATCCGGAAAGGCAGTCAAGTACGACGAGCGCCAGCTGCTGGCTCAGGGCAAGGCCTTCAAGGCCGGTTTCTTCTCCCTCATGTCTCTGCTGTGCGTGTATGTCGTATACAATGCCTTCTCGGAGAACATGATACTCAGAGCGCCGGAGGGAATCTTCCTGTGCATCTGCGCGTCGGTGCTGATTTTCGCCGTCATATGCATCGCCAACGATGCCTATGTCGCCCTTAACGAAAGCAATCGGGCGCGTACCGCAATACTGGGTTTCGTCGGCTTGTGCAATCTTTTTCTGGGCATCGACCGCATCGCCGACGGCACGATTATGGAAGACGGTGCCTTCAGTGTCTCTGTGCTCAATCTGGCAGTAGGCGTTATGGGCGTGGTCATAACTTTGGCTCTGATAATCCGCTCTGCCCAGCAGAAAAAGGCTGCCGCTCTTGAGGAGAGTGACGACGAATGAAAAATCTCAAGCTGAAATCCGCCCGGGCGGCGCTGGATATGTCCCAGCAGGATCTGGCCGACCGCGTGAATGTGTCCCGCCAGACCATCAGCGCCATCGAAAAGGGCGACTACAACCCCACCATCAACCTGTGCATCGCCATTTGCCGGGTGCTGGGCAAGACTCTGGACGAGCTTTTCTGGGATAATACGGCTGAATGACAGCCAAGGCGATACCGCCGTCAGTCCTCCGGACGCAAAATGCCGGGAGATTGGCGACGGTACTTGCAAATCCGCGCGATACAGTGTATAATCAAAACAAAGCATCATAGGAGGGCTAATATTATGATAGATTTCAAGAACGGTTCCCTTTTCAAGCTCAAGAGAGTGGACAACAGCGCTGTGGGCGACGGCCTTATCTCCCTGCTGCTGCCCGAGGAGCAGATCATCGGCACCTACAAGGCCATGCGTGACTATGTGGTCTTCACCGACCTGCGCATCATCGCCGTCAACGTTCAGGGTGCCACCGGCGCCAAGCAGGACTTCACCTCCCTGCCCTACAAGAAGATCAACCTCTTCTCCATCGAGACCGCCGGCGTGCTGGATCTGGACGCCGAGCTTCAGCTGTATTTCAGCGGCCTCGAGGACAAGATCACCTTTGAATTCTCCGGCGGCTGCGACATCACCCGCATCGGCAGAATCATCGCCACCTTCACCCTGTAAGCTACATAAAAAAGCAGTCCCGCGGGTCAGCCTTGCAACCAATGGCGTCCCGCGGGGCCTTTGATTTCCGGGCAGAAAAGAGGAGAAGAACTTGAACAGAGCAACGAAGATTCGCATAGTCGCCGGCCTTTGCATGATAGCGGCGGCGGTGGTGCTGGGTGTCGCGCTGGACGGCACAATGACCGGCCCGCAGGCAAGCCAGTGGGAACGGGCGATATACGCCGTGAGCGTGATAGGCACCGGAGCCGCCGGCTTCTTCGGCCTGCTGGCGGGCAAGCCGGGCTTCGTAATGGGCTATGCCATTGTGCTGATGGCGGCTATGCCGTCGCCCTGGAACAGATATATCGTCGTGGTCGGGCTGGGTGCGCTGTTTCTCTGGCTGGGCGTGCGGAGCTGGCGAGAAAAGCCCGGAGAGCGGAAAGTGCCCGAGGAAGAGAAACCGGAGCTCACCGAGGAGGAACAGAAGCTGCTCGAGGAGCTGTCCTCGCTGGTGATAGCGGAAGACCCCATGACCAGCCGAATATATCAGCTTATACCCGGCGAGGGCGAGCTGCTGGCTTATCGTGTTGGAACCGTCTTCAAGGGGCTGAAGGAAGACCTGCTCCAGAATGACGGGAAACATTACCGGGCGCTGGGCAAGGGCGATTTTTCCATAAAGCTGTCGGATATCCGTTCGGTCAGACTGACCCAGCCCGGCACCCCGCTGGTGAGCGGGATGGCAGTGATAAAGGCGGAGGGCAGGACCTATCGCTTCAACGCCCCGGGCTTTGCCGACTTTGAAGCCTACGCGGATTTCTGGAAGAGCGTGATACCCAACGGTGCCCGGCTTTCCGTAAAGCGTCCGGATGAAAAGGCTCAGTCTGCCAATACCACGGAACCTGCGGCGGAAACGGCGCCTCAGAACGAGAGACGGATGACCGTTCTGCGGGTGGTGAAAACCTGTCTGGGCGTGTACCTTGCCGTGGTCGACCTTGGGTGGCTCTTTCTCGAGGTGCCCTATGGCCTGTTCGCCCTCCTCTCGCTGCTGGCCACTCCGGCCATGCTTGCCCTTTACCTCTGTTTCCCCGGAGAGATCACCATGGGTGAGGGCAAGGCCTTCAAGGACAAAATATCCTTTTCCTTCCTGTTCTCCATGTCGGCCATGGTGCCCGCGCTCCGGGCGCTGCTGGATTATAATCTCATCCGCCCGGGCAGAGCCATTGCCATAGGCAGCGTGGTTTTCGCGGCCGCCTTCGGCCTCTTTATGCTGTCCTCAAAGGAGTGGAAGCAGCAGAAGGTCATATTGCTGATGACGGCCATGATGCTGTTATGCTACTCGCCGGCGGCGGTCATTCATCTCAACAACATTCTCGACACCGCCGAGCCGCGGCGGACTGCCTGCGAGGTGGTGGATATGCGCGATTCCGACGACGATTACTACATCACCGTGCTGCTGCCCGACGGCGAGGAATTTGAAATGAGAACGGGCAAGGAACGCTACGAAGCCCTCGAGGCGGGCGGTCAGGCCGTGGTGGACATCTACTCCGGCTGCTTCGGCATTCCCTACGCCGTCATCACCGAGGGCTGAAAAAGGGCGTAACCATCACAATGCTACCCTGAGTTGCGCAAAAGCAAAGCCGAGTTGGTGGCGCTGTGGAAGGGCGCGGGGTATAATGCAGCCATCAAATCCGGAAGAGAGGAAACACAAATGAGCTTTGCGGAAAATCTGAGAGCCACAAGAAAGCAGAGAGGCATCACTCAGGAGGAGCTGGCCGAGCGGCTGGAGGTGTCCAGACAGGCCATATCCAAATGGGAGTCGGGAGCGGGTTATCCGGAGACGGAAAAGCTGATGGCTCTGTCAAAGGAGCTGAATATCTCCCTTGATTATCTGCTGAACGACGGCGCCAATATGGAAGAAAAGGAGCGGTCGGAGGAGAAGGGCGCGGTGTACGCTCCCTCGGGCAGCATAGCCATTACCACCTTTGACGGCGAGAATGTGGTGGTGTGCCGGTCGGTCAAGTGCTCACCCATAGCCTTCCCCGGAAAGGGCGAGCCGAAGTACATCCTCAACGGCATCGACCGGGTGACCTTCTGGGGCGAGCACGCCACTCTGCTGGGCTGGTACGCCTCTCAGGAGGATGTGCGCCGGGAGATAGCCGCCATCACCGAGGCCCTCGGCAGGGGAGAGGGCAGCTACACTCTCCGCTACGCCGCCGATGTGGAATTTGTCGGCATCTTCGGCCAGCCGAGGATAAAAGAGAAAAAGTGACGAACAAAAAAATGGGTTCTTCACGGAAACTTGGGGGATGCAAACATAAAGTTTGGATCAAGCCTTTTCAAAGGCTTGCGGTTTCCAATAGGCGAAGAAAACCAGAGGTTTTCCGCCTTTGGTCGCTGACCGAGTT
>JAZSQO010000115.1:0-3379 GCA_045538015.1 Acutalibacteraceae bacterium
TCAGATTTTTTGTCAGACGATACAAAAAGCGGAACCAATACTTTGTGTATTGGTGAGCATTTTTGTGAAGTATGACGGAAAAGATGCAAGCAAGATCGTGCTTAAGTTCTAAAACGGGAATTGTGCGGTGTTGCCTTAAAATACCACTGGGAACGACCACAGCGCCGGCTGCCCGGACAATTACTCACGGCCAAGGCCGGGAGGGAGGAATCAACTGAATGGATGCTGAAATCATCAATGTTGGATCGGAAATACTGATCGGCGACACGCTGAACAACTGCCAGCAGTTCCTTGTTTCTGAGCTGGCCAATATCGACGTCAATGTCTACGGCACCAATACCGCGGGCTTTGATCCCCAGCGTCTCCGCGAGCTGCTGTCCATCGCTCTTTCCAGAAGCGAGGTCATCATCATCGTCGGCGGCATGGGCCCCAATATCGAGGACATCACCAAGCAGACGGTCTGTGAGGCTCTGGGCATCGCCCTTGTCCCCCACGAGATCAGCCGCAAGCGCATAGAGGAATACTGCGCCCACAACGGCGTGACCGTGACTCCCACGGTGCTCTCCATGTCCGATATGCCCGCCGGCTCCGTCGTTTTCCGAAACGACAACGGTATGTGCCCCGGCTGCGCCATCCGAAGCAGCAAGCAGTGCATCGTCATGCTGCCCGCCTCGGTGGTTGAGATCACGCCCATGGTGCGCAACTATGTCACCCAGTACCTCAAGCAGCTGACCGACGGCGCCGTTTTTTCTCAGGTCATCAACGTGTTCTATCTGGGACTTACTCTCCACGATGTTGAAGAGAAGCTGGGCGGCCTGCTGGGCAGCCCCAACCCCACCGTAAAGTGCACCGAAATGACCGGTGAGGTGCGCATCCGTGTAACGGCCAAGACCGACTCCGAGCAGGCCTCCCGCGAACTGGCCGCTCCGGTCATCCGCCAGATACTGGAGCGCTTCGGCGACGACGCCTACGGCATGAATGTCAACGGCCTCGAGGAAGTGGTCGTGCGTGCCCTGAAGGAGCGCAAGATGACCCTTTCCACCGCCGAAAGCTGCACCGCCGGCATCATCTCCAAGCGAGTGACCGACATCCCCGGCTCCTCCCGCGTCTTTGAAATGGGAGCGGCCACCTATTCTTCCAACAAGAAGTCGGATATGCTGGGCGTATCCGAAAAGATCATACAGCGCTACGGCGCCGTTTCCCCCGAAGCGGCCGCGGCCATGGCCGTCGGCGCCCGCCGTCTGGCGGGATCCACCCTTGCCGTTTCCACCACCGGCATCGCCGGCCCCGGCGGCGGCACTCCCCTCAAGCCGGTGGGCCTTGTGTACATCGCCCTTGCCGACCGCGAGAATGTGTGGATCAAGAAGACCCTTATCCAGAAGCCCGGCATGGACCGCGACTATGTCCGTCAGGTCGCCGCGTCCCACGCCCTCAATCTGGTGCGCAAATACATCAACTGCCTGCCCTATCTGATGCCCGGCGGAGAGCCTCTGGGCGAGGGCGTGCGCGAGTCCTACTTCGATGAGGCCACCGTGCTTTCGCCTCAGGCCATCAAGAGCTTTGCCGCCTCGGTTCCCATCGCGTCTCTGGGCAACGCCGGCGTCGAGCTGCCCGAATCGGTGCGTGAGATCGTCGATTCGGCCACCCGCCGCCAGCAGTCCATCATCCAGCAGCCCCTTATCCAGATCGGTTCCACCGACACCAGCTCTCCCTACGGCAGCGTAAGTGAGAACACTCCTTACGGCATCGGTACCGCCGACGCCGCTGCCATGGAGCAGAACGGCATTCATCCTCAGGGAGGTGTACAGTCCGGCATGAATCAGCAGAACATGAACCAGCAGAACATGAATCCTCAGGGAATGTACGGTCAGGGCATGGGCCAGCAGGGTATGTACGGTCAGGGTATGGGCCAGCAGGGAATGTATGGTCCGGGCATGGGTCAGCAGGGTATGTACGGTCAGGGCATGAACCGCATGGGCCAGCAGGGTATGTATGGCCCGGGCATGGGTCAGCAGGGTATGTATCCTCCGGGAGCCTATCCCATGTATCCGAATATGACCCAGCAGGACACCTCCTCCAAAGGCAAGGGACGGGGTTCTAAAAAAAAAAATGAGGTAAGCTCTTCATCCAAGAGCAAATCCATATACGCCTCCTACGGCAAGCGCAGAAAGAAGAGCAGCGGAGCCGACATCGCCTACCGCACCGTCCTTATCGTGGCGCTGCTCACCCTCTTCGGCGCCGGCGGATATCTGGGCATTCATTATTATAACGAGGCTCAGGAGCAGAAGCTGACCGCCCGCGACGACTCCATCAACGAAAGCCTCAGCGGACAGTACAGCGCCTCCATGGATATCGTCTCCGACGACGGCATCATCAAGCTGGAGGAGGCTCTTATCAGGAGCAAGGAGATAATCCCCAAGCTCAAGCCTCTCTACGAGGAAAATCCCGACACTGTCGGCTGGATAAAGGTCAACAACACCGCCATTGACTATGTGGTCATGCAGCGCAAGGTGGAGGACGAAAAGGCCTTCTACAGCAACTCCAACAAGGAGGACATCGCCGAGGAATACTACCTGCACAAGAACTTCTACGGCGAATACAGCAACGAGGGCAGCATCTTTGCCTTCTTCCCCAACAACTTCGGCCCGGAGGGACTTTCCCGCAACACCATCCTCTTCGGCCACCATATGCGAAGCGGCCGTATGTTCCAGAATCTGATGAAGTACGATGTGCTCAACTACTATTCCGGACGGCCCTCGGTCAATCAGTCCGCCCTTGAATTCTACAAGGAAAATCCCATCGTGCTCTTCGACACCCTCTACGAGGAAGGCCGCTGGGTCATCTTCGCGGTGCTCAAGGCCGACCCCTATTCCAAGGCCCGCACCGAGGAGATAAACTGGATGTTTGTGGGCGAACCCTCGCCCGAGGAGCAGCAGGCATTCATCGACAACGTCCGCAAGCGCTCGGTGCTGGACACCACCGACGAGATCGAGGTCACGCCGGACGACCATCTGCTCATCATGCAGACCTGCTCCTACGAGACCACCGATATGCGAACTCTGGTAATCGCCCGGAAGCTGCGCGACCATGAAACCACCATTGATGTTTCCACCGCCCATGTTTCCGCCGAGCCTATCCTTCCCGCCCGTCTGTGCCGGGCAAAGGGTTATAACTGAGTTATAACTGAAGCTTTTTGGGCTGCCTCACCACCCGGTGCGGCAGCCCGATTGACAGTTAGGGCAATACCGCATAATTCTAAGTGCGATATTGCGCAGTCAGATTTTTTGTCAGACGATACAAAAAGCGGAACCAATACTTTGTGTATTGGTGAGCATTTTTGTGAAGTATGACGAAAAAGATGCAAGCAAGATCGTGCTTA
>JAZSQO010000148.1:0-38009 GCA_045538015.1 Acutalibacteraceae bacterium
GTCCAGCGTAAGGCTCATGGGATACATGGGCGCATAGTGCTTGAGTATATCCATGGGCGAACGAACCTCTTTTGCCTCCATCTCTCTGGTCAGGCGGCTTATCCCCGAGGAATTCGGTGCGCCCACGGCGGTGGCCATGACGAACAGGTGTCTGCCCTGTTCGGAGGCTTTTGTCGCCGTTATCAGCGATCCGCTTTTTGAATCGGCCTCCGTCACCACGGTGCCCAGCGACAGACCGGATATTATCCGGTTGCGCTGAGGGAAGTGGAAAGGACTTGAGTCGATATCCGGCGCGTATTCGCTGAGAAGCACTCCTCTTTCGGCGATCACCCGGCGCAGTTCTTCGTTTGCCATGTTGTAGCGGTAATTGATGCCGCAGCCCAGAACGGCTACGGTGGTTCCGCCGTGGGCTTCCAGCGCGCCGGTGTGGGCGGCGGTGTCTATTCCTCTGGCACATCCACTGACCACGGTCATTCCCGCGCGACTAAGCCGGCGGGCAAGTTCACGGGTTGCTTCCATTCCGTAGTCGGTTGCCTTGCGCGTTCCCACGATGGAAATACATGGCCGGCAACACGCATCTGCCAGTCTGCCCTTGTAGAACAGCACCGCGGGCGGATCCTCGATGCTCAGCAGACAGCGCGGGTAGTCGGCATCATCCGGTGTGGTGACAGATATATCCAGTTCCCTGCACCGTTCGAGAATTCGTTCCTCCATCCTCAGATCCCGGTCGTTGAGGGCGTTGATGGTCTTTACCGAAAAAAGGCCTGTACTCCACAACTGGTCGGGCGTGCTTTCATAGACCCGACGGGCGCTGCCCTCCAGTTCCGCGATGGTCAGCACAAGCCGGCTGGCCACACCCAGACGGCGCTGGAGCCACAGCCAGTATACGGCACCGGGCGGATGATTTATGCTCATATCGTTCTCCTCCGTTGCCGGACAGACATCCGGCAGGGTATCATCACGCGTAGTGGCGAACCATTTCCCACATAAGTATGGCGGCGGCCGTGGCGGCATTGAGCGATTCGGCGCGGCCGTTCATGGGGATGGTAACCTTTTCGCCGCACACCGACTTGAGTGGTTCGGAGAGGCCGTTGCCCTCGTTGCCAATGCACATAATGGCGCCCTTGAAGAAACGGATGGCTGTTATCTTGCTGGCTTCGCCGGGCACGGAAGCGATGGGTCGCATATTCTTGCTCTTGCATTCCTTCATGGCTTCCACCACGTCGTCAACGATCAGAAAAGGCAGACGGAACACCGCGCCCATGCTGGCACGAATGGCCTTGGGGTTGTAGGGATCGCAGCTGTCGGCAGTGAGGAAGGCTCCGTTGAGACCCAGCGCTTCGGCAGTGCGGAAGATGGCTCCCACATTACCCGGATCCTGCAGGTTCTCCAGCAGCACGAACTGTCCGTCGGTTTTGATGGTGGCGAGGTCGATGGTGTTGACGATCATCTCCGCCACCACAAACACACCCTGAGGGGTGACGGTGTCGGCGATTTTCTCGGCGATCTCGTCGGTTATCTGATAACTCTTGCCCGCCGCGCGCTCAAGACGCTCCACCGTTTCGGTGTAGCGCTGATAGGCGTCTTCGGTGTAGAAGAGTTCAGCGATCTTGCAGTGGTTTTCCAGCACCTCGGTACAAAGCCGGATGCCTTCGGCGATGAAGCGGCCGGTCTGGCGGCGTTCTCTGGCACTCGCCATGAGTTTCGCGGCAGCCTTTACCGCCTGATTGTCTTTGCTGGTTATCTCTATGGCCATAAACTGCACCTCATTTTCCCGAAAATAGGTCAGGGTATTTTCATCCTGTTAAATCAGTATTATATCACGAATGCGTTTTTTATTCCATATAATAAGTATATATATTTAGTAAAATATTTCTGAATAATTCCCACCCAATAACGAAAATCCGCCCGAAGGCCGAAGCCCCCGGGCGTGATTATAGATTATTAGAGAGCAGCCTTGGCCTTCTCAACCAGAGAAGCAAAGCCCTGAGGATCGGCGATGGCGATCTCGGAAAGCATCTTGCGGTTGATGTCGATGTTGGCCTTCTTCAGACCGTTCATGAACTGGGAGTAGTTGATACCGTTCATCTTGCAGGCGGCGCTGATGCGGGTGATCCACAGTCTGCGGAAATCACGCTTCTTCTGACGACGGCCGATATATGCGTAGTTGCCGGACTTCATGACGGCTTCCTTGGCCATCTTGAAGTGCTTGCTTCTTGCGCCCCAATAGCCCTTAGCGAGCTTGAGGATCTTATTTCTTCTCTTGCGCGTAGCGAGCGCACCCTTTACACGAGCCATTTATGTTACCTCCGAAAAGATGTATTCAGGAATTGTGGTTGTCAGTTGTGCTTATTTGTAGGGGATCAGTCTTGCTACCTTGGCCTCGTTGGTGCGGACGATAACAGTGGACTTTCTGAGGTTTCTCTTTCTCTTGGCGCTCTTGAGGGCGCTGTTGAGCTTGTGGCTCTTATAGGCATGAGCACGCACGATTTTGCCGGTGCCGGTCTTCTTGAAGCGCTTCTTGGCACCGCTGTGGGTCTTGATTTTAGGCATTTGGATTGTCCTCCTTGTTTTTGTCTTGCTTTGTGGTGACAACGGGCTTGGGTGCCATGAACATAAGCATGTTACGGCCTTCAAGCTTCGCAGGCTTTTCAATATTGGCGGTTTCGGAAAGAGCCTCGGCAAAGCGGCGCATTATCTCCAGACCGTGCTCGGGATGGCCCATTTCACGGCCGCGGAAACGGATGGACGCCTTGACCTTGTTTCCGTCCTTGAGGAAGCGGCGGGCGTGGCCCAGCTTGGTCTCAAAGTCGTGGGTGTCAATGTTCAGCGACAGACGGATCTCCTTGATCTCCACCACGCGCTGGTTCTTTTTGGCTTCCTTTTCCTTCTTCTGCTGTTCGAAGCGATACTTTCCGTAATCCATGATCTTGCACACAGGCGGCTGAGCCTGAGGCGCGATCTTGACCAGATCCAGCTCTGCCTCAGCGGCCAGGTCGAGTGCCGCCTGGGAAGACATGATTCCGAGCTGAGTACCGTCCGTTCCAATGACGCGGACTTCGCTGTCGCGAATTTCATCATTGATCTGAACCTGCTGTTCTTTACTGATAGCCAAGCACCTCCGGTAATCTTTGTAGACGCAAAAAAGACGCGGCAGGCAGCAGCCACCCCGCGTCAATACACACAGCCCGGCAACTCGCGCCAGACTGAAACGATATTGACCCTTTACCTCGGTCGGCTGGGGTGAGCCGCGCGTGACGGCTTCTTTATTGCCTGGTTATTATAACAGCCCCGGAGCGGAATGTCAAGCATTTTTCTCAGATTATCCCATCCGCCGCTCCGGACGACGGTTTTGTTGACTAAAAGGGCTGTCTGTGTTATTATACCAGAGAACAATTACAATTAAAAGCCCTTCCGGCTGAACGGAGGATAATTTATGAACAACAATCTCAAAAAAGCGCTGGCCGCCGCCGTTTTCTGCGCTCTGCTCGCCCTTCCCTGCGGCTGCGGAGACGAGGAAAGTCCCGCTCCCGAGGCTCCGGCGGTAAGCCTTTCCGACGTAAGCGGCTCTGATGTGAGCGGCACTGATGTCAGCTCCTCGGACGTCTCCGCCCTTGGCTGGTACGATGCCCTTTCCGCCGAGGAGAAGGCCGTGGCTGACGTGGTGCTTCGGGGCGCCGAGGCCATGAACGCCCGGGACATCGACGGCTATATGGCCACCATCGATCCCGACAGCAAGGTGTACGATATCACCAAGGAGGACACCAGACTGGTGTTCAGCCGCTACCGTCTGGCCGTCACCGTGGATAACCTGACCGTGGAAAGCATTAAGAACGGCACCGCCGTGGTCACCGTCACCCAGACCACTCTGCCCCTCTCCCTTGAGGATGTCCTCGTGCCTGTGAGCGGTTCCGATGTGGTAAGCACCGCCGATGTGGTCAGCAATTCCGACGGCGTTGCCTGCTACGACCCCAACCCTCTGACCGGCAGCGACAAGACCGGCTCCTTCGAGCCCTGCGTCACCGTTCTGACCCACACTCTCACCAACCGTGACGGCTCATGGTATATCTCCTCCACTGTAGTCGAGTCCTACCGCGAGGTCAGCACCCAGTGGGAGCTGCTGGCCGCCGCCTCCGCCGCCGATCCCTCTGTATTCGTGCTGTCCGGCACCGCTCCGGTGCTTTCATCCTCCGACCTTGTGTCCGGAGGCGATGTTTCCTCCGCCGACATCGACGGATAACGCGCCGATGAAGCGAGGACTCTGCCTGCGGGCCGCCGCCTCCGCTGCCGCGGTGCTGGCGGCTCTGACCATGAGCGGCTGTTCCCTTTCGGCGCTGACCGCCGAAAATGTGATGGAGCCGCCTCAGCCCTTCGGCGACAGCGCCGCCATACAGACCGCCCTTGAGGAGGTTCTCGGCCCTCAGATAACCCTATGCTATCCCCGCAGCGGCGAGCACCGCTCGGCGGTGGTGCGGGCCGACGTGGACGGCGACCGTCTGGAGGAGGCCATCGTCTTTTACCGCGGCGCCACCGAGAAAGCCGGCGCCCATATGGCTCTGCTGGACATGAACGACCGGGAGGAATGGACGCTGACCACCGAATTTACCGACGCCGAGGGCGAGATCGACCGGGTCATGTTCGCCGACCTTGACGCCGACGGCGCTCAGGATATCATCACCGGCTGGTCGGTTCACTCCGACTACGGCCGGTTGTATGCCCATTCCTGCTCTGACGGACAGCTCAACGAGCTGACCGTCCTCTCGGGCAGTCCCGGAGCCCAGTCCTATTCATCATATATTGAAATGGCCGCCGGAAACTTTGACGGCGACCCGGGCGACGAGCTGATAACACTGTGCATTACCGATGGCTCCGGTGAGGCAAGGCTGCTCAAGTGGCACTCCTCCTCCCTTGCCGGCCGCCACGGAAGCATACGGCCGGTAAGCTCTCTCACTCTGCGCTCCGGCGTGAAGAATTACGTGAGCTGCGCCGCCGGCTACCTCAACTGGAACAGCTATGGCCTTGTGGCCGACAGCCAGCGGGGAGACGGACGCTACACCTCCGAGGTGGTGCTGTGGGACAGAGACAGCCGGACGCTGGTCTCCCCTTCCTTTGAGGGCGAACCCGATCCCTTCCTGCGCTCTCTGTCCACCGAATCCCGCGATGTGGACGGCGACGGATACATCGACATTCCCGGCGATTCCCTGCTGCCCGACTGCGGCTCTCCCTCCGCCGAGAAGGTCTATCTGACCGACTGGCACCGATACACCGGCGAGGACTTCTCCCGCTCCTTCAGCGCTGTGATACGCAGCGACTACGGCTATTACTTTGTCATGCCCGAGGAATGGAGAGGCATAGTCACCGCCCAGCCGGACAACGACACCAGCTCCCTGCACTTCTATATGTCCAACAGCTTCTCTCCCTTCTCCACGGAGCTGATGTGCATCACCGTTTTCACCGCCGACGAGTGGGAGGAGGAAATCTCCGAAAAAAACATCCGCTATCCCAGATACGTCCGCCTCCGCACCACCGATTACTACGTATACGCCGTGCGGATCTTCCAGCCGCCCGCTCCCATAATAGTGACCTACGACACCGTGGCGTCCAGTTTTGTGCCCGTTCTTTGAGGGCGGCAAATATGCAGACTTTAAGGCAACACCGCACAATTCTCGTTTTAGAACTTAAGCACGGTATTGCCTTAACATTTCGCCTGCAAACACAACGCATTCTTCTGAAAAGAGATGAATATCAATGAAAAAGATTCTCGTTGTGGAAGACGAGGAAAACATCCGTGAATTCATTGTCATAAACCTTCAGCGCGCCGGCTATGAGGTCATGGAGGCGGGCAGCGCCGAGGACGCTCTTGAGCAGTACAGCCAGCACCGGCAGGAGATCGACATCGCCCTGCTGGACATCATGCTGCCCGGCATGGACGGCATGACCCTGTGCCGCACTATCCGTCAGGACAACAGCACCATAGGCATCATCCTGCTCACCGCCCGCACTCAGGAGATCGACAAGGTCACCGGGCTGATGAAGGGCGCCGACGACTATGTGACCAAGCCCTTCAGCCCCAGCGAGCTGGTGGCCCGGGTGGACGCCCTCTACCGCCGGGTTGCCAGCGCCGGCCCCGCCGCCTATTCCGAGGAGCTGCGCTCGGGCGACTTCCTGCTCAATATGCGCAGCCGCACCCTGCACCACGGCCAGCGGCAGATCGACCTGACTCAGGTGGAATTTCAGATAATGGAGTACCTGCTGACCAATCCCGGAGCCGTTCTCAGCCGCACCAGCATTCTGACCAATGTGTGGGGCGAGAGCTATTTCGGTGAGGAGAAGATCGTGGACGTCAACATCCGCCGCCTGCGCATCAAGATCGAGGACGATCCCTCATCTCCCCGGCACATCGTCACCGTGTGGGGACTGGGCTACAAGTGGATGGCGTAACGGCACGATCTGTCAATAATTATCACTGTTTTGTCAATTGCCGCCGTGATAATATTAAAAATTGTTGATTTATTCTCGCGGCGGTGTTATAATAACCCGTGAACCGCCGGGCAGCCCCCAGCGGGCAGAAATAAAATGGAGAGTGATTAGTATGCCGTTAGTAAACACTACCGAAATGTTCAAGAAGGCCTACGAGGGCGGTTACGCCATCGGCGCTTTCAACGTCAACAACATGGAGATCGTCCAGGGTATCGTTGATGCCTGCAAGGAGCAGAACGCTCCCCTGATCCTCCAGTGCAGCGCCGGCGCAAGAAAGTATGCCAAGCACGCTTATCTTGTCAAGCTGGTCGAGGCAGCTGTTATGGACGCTCCCGAAATTCCCATCGCCCTGCATCTTGACCACGGTCCCGACTTCGAGACCAGCAAGAGCTCCATCGTCGGCGGCTTTACCTCCGTCATGATCGACGGCAGCCACCTGCCCTTCGAGGAGAACATCGCTCTGACCAAGAAGGTCGTTGAGTACGCTCACGCCCACAACGTCACCGTTGAGGGTGAGCTGGGCCAGCTCGCCGGCATCGAGGACGATGTCAATGTTTCCGAAGAGAACGCCAGCTACACCGATCCTTCTCAGGTTCAGGAGTTCGTTGAGCGCACCGGTGTTGACTCCCTGGCTATCGCCATCGGCACCAGCCACGGCGCCTTCAAGTTCAAGCCCGGCCAGAAGCCCCAGCTCCGCTTTGACATCCTCGAAGAGGTCAGCAAGAGACTGCCCGGCTTCCCCATCGTTCTGCACGGCGCTTCCTCCGTCATGCCCGAGTATGTTGCCATCATCCGTCAGTACGGCGGCAAGATGGACGACGCTATCGGCATTCCCGAGGATATGCTTCGTCAGGCTGCTACCTCTGCTGTCTGCAAGATCAACATTGACTCTGACCTGCGCCTCGGCCTGACCGCCGCTGTCCGCAAGTATCTGGCTGAGAATCCCACTCACTTCGATCCTCGCCAGTACCTCTCCCCCGCCCGTGCCGCCATCAAGGACGTTGTCACCCACAAGCTGACCACCGTTCTGGGCTGCGCCGGCAAGGCCAACGCCTAATAATCAGTTTTCCCTGCCGGGAGTCGATCCGCTCGACTCCCGGCTTTTCTTTTGCCCGCGTATTAATTACCCTCTCCTATACTTATATTAATTGACTTATGTGCCGCATGATGATAAAATATCATGGAATAACTATATTTGCGCGTCAAGGGACATGATAACATGAAACGCACCACCAAAAACAACGGAAAAACCGTGCTGGTCACCGGCGCGGCGGGCGGACTGGGCCGCGCTGTGTGCGCCCGGCTGGCCGACCGCGGATATCTCGTGCTGGCCTGCGACATCTGCCCCGCGGACACCGAGGATGAGCGGATAATCCCCGTACGCCTCGATGTCACAAGGGATGAAAGCGTGGCCGCCTGCGTTCAAAAGGCAAAGGAGCACACCGACTGCCTTTACGCGGTGATAAACCTCGCCGGCGTTTTTCTCATGACCACCCTCTCCGAGGGCGGCGCCGACGCTCTGAGCCGGGCGCTGGAGGTCAATGTGGTGGGTATGTGCCGGCTCAACAGCGCGCTGATGCCTCTGCTCCGGCCGGGAAAAAGCCGGATAATCAACATGAGCAGCGAGATCGGCCGCTATTCCCCTCAGCCCTTCAACGGCCCATACGCCGTTTCCAAGCACGCCGTGGATGCCTACACCGATGTCATCCGCCGGGAGCTGATGTTCGCCGGAATACCCGTGTGCAAGATTCAGGCCGGCTCCTTCGGCACCCAGATGCTCACCACGGCCAGAGCGCAGTATGACGCTCTTCTTGAGCGCACCAAACACTACAGACACGAGCTGACCGTTCTGGCGCCTATCATGACCGGAGAGCTGGAAAAGGGCTACGACCCGGCCATCTTCGCCCGGATGATCGACCGTCAGCTCCGGCGGAAAAAGCCCAGGCGCTGCGTGCGCATACGCAACAGCTTCAAGCTCTCGCTGCTGGATATGCTGCCCGAGGGCGCTCAGGACGCCGCCTACCGGATAGCCCTGAGGGTGTTCGGCTGGTTTATAAAGGACAACAATACGGATGATTCCGAATCAAATATCAAGGAGAATACTCATGGCGATAACTGACATTCTTACCGGACTGGCGGCAGCGGCAGGCCCCGCCGGGGCCGAAGGCTCAGCCGCGCGGCTGGCCATGGAGCTGCTGAGCGACTACGCTCCCTGCCACACCGACCCGCTGGGCAGCGTTATCTGCGAGCTGGGTGACAAAAACGCCGCCGAGCACATCCTGCTGGACGCTCACATTGACGAGATCGGTATGGTGGTCACCTCGGTGGACGACGACGGATTCCTGCACATCAACCGCTGCGGCGGCACCGACCGGCGCACTCTGGTGGGCGCCGAGGTGTATGTTTTCGGCACCCGCAAGCTCAGCGGCGTGGTGTGCTCCATTCCCCCTCACCTTTCCGCCGAGCTGGACGGCAAGGTCCCCGAGTGGAACAAGCTGTACATTGACATCGGCTTTTCCGGGGAGCAGGCCAAAAAGCTGGTTCCTCCCGGATCCTATGTGATCGTGCGCTCCAAGCCTTACAAGCTGCTGGGCAGCCGCGTTTCCTGCAAGGCCCTTGACGACCGCGCCGGAGCCGCCGCCCTCATCCGCACCGTGGAGCTGCTGGCCTCGGACATCGACCGTCTTCCCTGCCGCCTGACCGTGCTGCTCAGCAGCCGGGAGGAAGTTGGCGGTCAGGGTGCCGGAGCCGCCGCCTTCACCGCCCAGCCCACTCAGGCCGTGGCCGTGGATGTGAGCTTTGCCCTGCAGCCGGGCGTATCCAGAGACAAGGCCGGCGAGCTGGGCAAGGGCCCGATGATCGGCTTTTCTCCCTGCCTTGACCACGGCGTATGCAGCCGGCTGGCCGAGCTGGCCGACCAGCTGAAGCTGCCCTGGCAGAGCGAGGTCATGGGCGGCACCACCGGCACCAACGCCGACAATATCTCCGTTTCCCGTCAGGGCGTGCGCTGCGGCCTTGTTTCCATTCCCCAGCGCAATATGCACTCGGCGGCCGAAATAGTGGACACAGCGGACATCGAGGCCGTGGCTCAGCTGCTGGCTCAGTTCGTCCGGACAGGAGGTGCGTCCAATGCTTAAGAATCTTGAGGCTCTCTGCCAGCTGCCCGGCGTTTCCGGCCGTGAGCAGGCTGTGCGTGAATATATCATCGAGCAGATAAGAGATCTTGCCGACGAGATCATCGTCGATCCCACCGGTTCGGTCATTGCCCTGAAGAAGGGCGCCCGCTCCGGCGGAAAGCGGCTTATGGTCTGCGCTCACATGGACGAGGTGGGACTTATCGTCACCCGTGTGTGCGACGACGGTCTGCTTCGCTTTGCCAATGTGGGCGGCATCGATCCCCGGGTGCTGTGCGGCCGCACGGTGCTGGTGGGCGAGGAGCGCGTTCCCGGCGTTATCGGCGTTGTGCCCATCCATCTTTCCTCCGGCGACGAGAAGAACCGGGTGCCCAAGGCGGACAAGCTGACCATCGACATCGGCGCTTCCTCTGCCGAGGAGGCCCGCGCCCATGTGCGTCCGGGCGATGTGTGCGTGTTCGACACCGCCTTCGAGCAGTTCGGCGACGGACTCATCAAGGCAAAGGCCCTTGACGACCGTGCCGGCTGCGCCATTATGATAGAGCTGATGAAGCAGGAATACCCCGGCGATGTATACTTCACCTTCGTGACCATGGAGGAAGTGGGACTGCGAGGCTCCACCTGCGCCGCCTTCACCGTGGCTCCCGACGCGGCCATCGTCCTTGAATCCACCACCGCCGCCGACATCGCCGGCGTGGAGAAGGACGCTCAGGTGTGCCGCCTGCGTCAGGGCGCCGTCATCAGCTTTATGGATCGAAGCACCATCTACGACCGGGAGCTGTTCCGCCGCGCCCTTGAGATAGGTCGGGAAAAGGGCATCGCCGTGCAGGTCAAGGAGGCCGTTGCCGGAGGCAACGACTCCGGAGCCATCCACAAGTCCCGGGGCGGCGTGCGCACGCTGGCCATCAGCCTGCCCTGCCGTTATCTCCACGCCCCGGCCTCGGTCATAGCCAAAAGCGACCTCGAGGCCGCCTATGAGCTGGCAAACGAACTTGTCTGCGAGCTTACCAACAACTGATCCAGAGGTAGATTATTATGCTTCGTATCGTTGAAAACGACTCCATTCTGACCATGGTCGATTACTGCGCCGGAGATCCCTTCGGCTGCAGGATCATGGCTACATACAACACCTACGGTCTGGGCAACGACTTTGCTCAGTTCTGGCTCCAGCTGGACGACCACGGCAAGGTCACCGCCGTGGTGGGCAGCCTTGACAACGGGCTGACCGTATGCGCCAAGGGCGAATACGACCACGAGGAGATCGACGCCTTTGTGGATATGCTGGCCGGAAAGAACGGCGCCCTCCGTCCCGCCCGGGAGGGAGAGCTTGCCGACGGTCTGCTGATGAAGCTGGACAGGACTCTGATGGCTCCCGGTTCGGGTGACATCGAGCTGAACCCGCCCATCGAGGATCTCTACTCGGTCATCGAGCGCTGCCAGAACATCGGCTTCCATGTGCCCGCCTTTGAGCCCTTCTATGTGGATATGCGCACCCGCACCAAGGCCGGCACCGCCATGACCGCTCTGCTGAGAAAGGAGCTCATGCCGGTCTCCTGCGCCGCCTTCCATCTGGCGGCGGGCGTGGCCGTGCTGAACACCTGCGCCACCGTGCCCGCCTACCGCGGCCAGGGCTGCGGCGCCGCCTGCACTCAGGCGCTCATCAACCGCATTGACGAGGGCATTGACGCCTATGTGTTCTGTATGCCCGGTCTGTGCGACTACTACCAGAAGATGGGCTTCCGTGTAGCCGGAGGCTTCGTATATTGAGCGCCGTGAATATCCCCGAGGAATTTTCCCGCACGGCGGTGATGATGGGCGAGGACGCGGTACGCCGGCTGATGGACAGCCGTGTAGTGCTGTTCGGCCTTGGCGGCGTGGGCGGCCAGTGCGCCGAAGCGCTGGTGCGCGCCGGCGTCGGCCATCTGCTGCTCATTGACGGCGACAGCGTTTCCCGCAGCAACCTCAACCGCCAGCTCATCGCCACTCAGGCGGCCATCGGGCGGCGCAAGGTGGAGGTGTGCCGGGAGCGCCTGCTGGATATAATCCCCTTTGCAGACATAGAAACACTGGACATCTTCTACACCGCCGAAAACGCAGGCGCCGTGGATATCTCCGCCTTTGACTGCGTGGTGGACGCCATCGACACGGTATCCTCCAAGCTGATGCTGGCCGAGCTGGCCTACCGTGCGGGAGTACCCATGATAAGCTGCATGGGCGCCGGCAACAAGCTGGATCCCTCCCGGTTCGAGGCCGCTGACATAAACCAGACCTCCTTCTGCCCCCTTGCCCGGGTCATGCGCAAGGAGCTCAAGAAGCGTGGAGTTCCCTCCCTGCGGGTGATTTACTCCCGTGAGCCGGCTGTTGAGCCAAAAGGCGAGGCCGAGGCCCGCTACAGCGGGCGGCCCACTCCGGGCAGCGCCTCCTTCTGCGCTCCCGCCGCCGGACTGCTCTGCGCCGCCGAGGTGGTCAGAATTCTTCTTGACCAACACAACACATAACAAAAAAGGAGTCCGATCATGACTTCATCCTCAAACAAAAAACACAGACGCAGCTTCAGGCTGTCCCCCACTCAGTACATAGCGCTTGGCTTTGCCGTCATAATTCTTGTCGGCGCGCTGCTGCTCATGCTCCCTCTGTCCAATCGGAACGGGCAGAGCATCCCCTTCCTCAACGCGCTGTTCACCGCTGTTTCCGCCACCTGCGTCACCGGTCTTTCGGTGTACGATGTGTGGACTCAGTTCACCGGGCTTGGCCACACGGTCATTCTGGTGCTGGTTCAGATCGGCGGCCTTGGATTCATGACGCTGGCCGTTCTGTTCGCCTTCGCCATGAAGAAACGGATCGGACTGCGCCACCGCACCTTCCTCTCAGAGGCCATCAGCGTCGACCAGATCGGCGGCATCGTGCGGCTGATACGGCGCATCCTTGTGGGCACGCTGGTGTTCGAGGGAGTCGGAGCCCTTCTGCTGGCCATTCGCTTTGTCCCCAAAATGGGCTTCTGGTCAGGTCTCTGGTACGGCGTTTTCCATTCCGTCACCGCCTTCTGCAACGCCGGCTTTGACCTGATGGGTCGCTTTGAGCCGGGCAGCTCCCTCATCACCGTGGCCGGGGACTGGCTCATCAACATCGTCATAATGGCGCTCATACTCATAGGCGGCATCGGCTTTTCCGTGTGGAGCGATCTTTACGACAACCGCCTCCACTGGAGAAAATACAGCCTGCACACCAAATTTGTACTGACTCTTTCCCTTATTTTCGTTGTGCTGCCGGCAGTGGCTTTCTTCTTCACCGAGCGTGACGCGGCCATGGCCGGAATGGGCACCTCCGACCGGGTGCTGGCATCTCTTTTCCAGTCGGTCACCACCCGCACCGCTGGCTTTTGCTCCGTAAACAACGGTGACCTTTCCTCCGGCGGCAAAGTGCTGACCATGCTGCTCATGTTCATCGGCGGCGCTCCCGGCTCCACAGCCGGCGGCGTGAAGATAAGCACCTTCGCTGTGACCATTCTGGCCATCGTCGGCTACATCCGGGGCCGGGACGACATCAACATCTTCGACCGCCGTCTGGACAAGGCCATTGTCAACCGCTCCTTCTGCACGCTGCTGTTCAACCTTTCTCTGGCGGTGTGCGGCATATTTATCATTCTCGCGGCTCAGCCTCTCCCCATGGAGGATGTGCTCTTCGAGGTATTTTCCGCCATCGGCACCGTCGGCCTGAGCACCGGCATCACCGCCCAGCTCAGCGCGGTATCCAAGGTGGTCATCATGACCCTCATGTACGCCGGCCGTGTGGGCAGTCTGGCCGTGCTGGTCACCGCCATCGAGCCCCGCAGCTCCAACCGCCTGCGCAACCCTGTGGGCAAGATAATCGTGTAATCCGGGCCGCTCGCGAATACCGGCTTTTCCGTATCCCGTAACCATAAACAATAATCATAAATAATCTGACAGGAGAAAATATTATGAAATCAATGCTTGTTATCGGACTGGGCCGCTTTGGCACTCACCTCGCCATGATGCTCATGGAGCTTGGCAATGAGGTCATGGTCATCGACCGCGACGAGGCTATCGTTGACCAGATAGCCGACCATGTGACCCGCGCCAAGGTGGGCGACTGCATGGACGAGGATGTTCTGCGCGATCTGGGCGTTTCCAACTTCGATGTATGCTTTGTGTGCATCAGCGAGGATTTCCAGTCCTCCCTCGAGATCACCTCTCTGCTCAAGGATCTGGGCGCTCCCAAGGTCATTTCCAAGAGCGACCGTGATATCCACGAAAAATTCCTGCTCAAGATAGGCGCAGACGAGGTGGTCCATCCCGAGCGGGACATGGCTCAGCGGGCCGCGGTGCGCTACAGCTCGGAGAGCATCTTCGACTACTTCGAGCTGACCCCGGAGTACGCTATTTTTGAGATCGAAGCCCTGCCCGCGTGGGTGGGCAAGCCCCTGCGTGAGCTTGATCTGCGCTCCAAATACAACCTCAATGTCATCGGCACCAAGCACGACAACAAGATCATCCCCATCACCAATCCCGACCGCGCTTTCTCCAAGGGAGAGCGCCTGTTCGTGGCCGGCAGCAAGAAGACCATCGTCCGGCTGGTGGAAGACTGACGAGGATGATAAAGGTCGACCTTCTGCCCTACGACGAGGCCATTGACGAACGCCTTGGCTTTGCCGTCATAGCCGCTTCGTACGGAGACAAATGGATATTCTGCCGCCACCGCCGGCGCTCCACATGGGAGCTGCCCGGCGGCCACCGTGAGCCGGGAGAGGCCATAGAGGAAACCGCCCGCCGGGAGCTTTACGAGGAGACCGGCGCCCGGGAGTTTGAGCTTTATCCTCTGTGCGTCTACCGGGTCAGCGGCGAGCGGGAAGGGTATGGGATGCTGTACCACGCAAAGGTGAGCGCCATTGACCCTCTGCCGCCCACGGAGATCGCCGAGATCACCCTCTGCGACGACATTCCCGCAGAAAACACATACCCACTCATCCAGCCCATTTTGTTCAGACACGCCCGCCAGCGCTTTCAGTGAGCGTAATTTGTATTCGGAAAAGAAACAGCCTTCAGAGGATTTTATGAATCATCATTTGTAAATCAACTTCAGAAAGGTGGAACAACAATGAGCGCAAAAAACACCGCGGCCACAGTGACCAAGGAACCCATGTTCAGCAGAAAGACCCGCATCTTCCTCATCATCCTCGGCAGCGTGCTGGTCGCTGCCCTCGCAATTGTGGCCGGCCTCTATCTGACCACATTCGGCCCGGACGAGGAACAGCGGCAGGCCTTTGAGGAAATGGACACCCAGCGGATCATCGACCGCTTCGGCCTTGTGGAGGTCGAGGGCGGCTACGAGGTCACCCGGTGCGAAGGCGCCATTACCGCCGCCATTGAGATTCCCGCCGAATGCGGCGGCAAGCCCATCGTCAGCATCGGCGACGAGGCCTTCAAGAGCAAGATACTCATAGAATCCGTTGTCATTCCCGACAGCGTGACTGCCATAGGTCAGAAGGCCTTTTACGGCTGCTGGGAGCTGAAGAGCGTGACTCTTCCCCAGAGTCTGCTCACTATAGGCGATTCTGCCTTTGCCCGGTGCAAAAAACTGGAAAGCGCCGAGCTGCCTGCCGGTCTTAAGAGCATAGGCAGCCTCGCCTTTGAGGATTGCGAGAAGCTTTCCTCAGCAAATCTCCCCGCCGGGCTTTCCGACCTTGGCGACGGTGCCTTCTTCGGCTGCTACGCTATCGAATCCGTCGTCATCCCAGAGGGCATCACCGAGATAAAGGCCGGCACCTTTGACTGCTGCGTTGACCTGGCCGAGGTCACCTTCCCCGACAGCCTGACCTATATTGGCCCCTCGGCCTTCAACTGCTGTCAGAGCCTGACCTCCGTCAGCATTCCGGATGGAGTCACCGTTGTGGACAACGAGGCTTTTTCCGTCTGTATGTCTCTGGAGAGTGTTACTCTGCCCGAAAGCCTGACCCGCATAGGTGCCGGCGCCTTCAGCGGCTGTGATAAGCTCAGCAGCATCAGCAGCATTCCCGCCGGCTGTTCCGATATTTCCGGCGCGGCCTTCGGCGGCTGCGGCAGTATGGAAGCATTCGCCGTCTCCCCGGATAACCCCTGGTTCACCGCCGAGGACGGCATTCTCTTCACCGCCGACGGCACCCGTCTGGCGGCCTATCCCGCCGCAAGCAAGGCCGAAAGCTATACCGTACCCGAGGGCGTGAAGGTCATTGACGAGAAGGCTTTCTGCGACGCCGTCAATCTCTCTCAGATCATTCTGCCCGACAGTCTCACCGTCATAAACGACCTGGCCTTCTACGGCAGCGGCATCACCTCCATAGTCATCCCCGACAGCGTTGTATCCATAGGCGTGAAGGCCTTTTCCTATTGTCAGCAGCTTACTGATGTAACTCTCCCCGCCCAGCTCAAGGAGCTGAGCAGCTGTGTTTTCGCCAGCTGCACCGCCCTGACCGACGTAGTCATCCCGGACAGCGTATGGATGATCCACAATCAGGTCTTCTCTGACTGCACCGCTCTGAGCAGCGTGCAGCTCCCGGAGAATCTTTCTCTGATAGACTGGCGCGCCTTTGACGGCTGCACCGCTCTTTCAGCCATCACCATCCCCGGCAATGTCTCCGCCATCTCCTCAGACGCCTTCGATAACTGCGTAATAACCGTCACCGCTCACTTCGGAGCTTCCTTCTACGGCTTTGAACCGGAGGAGGACAGCAGGGTGACATGGGTCATTGACAGCACCATTCCCTCTGCTCTGAACGAGTACGGCGAATGTGACTGCGAGTGAACCAAGTGAGGGACGATATTATGAAAAAACTGATTTCCGTTCGTGTTCTGGTTCTGATTTTTCTCTGTCTGGCCGTGATTGGATCGGTCGGATGCGGTGACGATTCTCTTTCCTCTGCCGATCGCAAGCTGATAAGGCAGTTCGGCCTTGTGGAGGTCGATGGCGGCTATGAGGTCACACGGTACCGCGGCGGCCTTTTCGCCGACAGCACTGTGGATATCCCCGCCGAATGTGCCGGCAGACCCATCGTCAGCATCGGCGACCGCGCCTTTTCCTCAGTCCATTCCATGACCGCTGTATCCATCCCGGACACCGTGGTATCCATCGGCGACTATGCATTCAACTGGTGCAAAAACCTTGAAGAAATAGAAATTCCCGACAGCGTTCTTTCCATCGGCGCCTGCGCGTTCAGAAAGTGCGATGAGCTCACCCGGGCAAAGCTGCCCGAAGGACTGACCGCCATCAGCGAGGAGCTGTTTGTTGAATGCTATCATCTGGAAAGCGTAAACATTCCCGAGGCGGTCACCACCATCGGCGCATCCGCTTTCTCAGGCTGTCCTGTTGACGGTATTGCGCTCCCGGATGGGCTGACCTATATCGGGTCGAGCGCCTTTGCCGGTGCCGATTTTTCCTCAGTGAATATCCCCGAGGGTGTGACCTTTATCGGTGACATGGCCTTTGGCTATACCAATCTGACCGAAGTCGCCATCCCCGCATCGGTCACCGAAATAGAGGGCAATCCCTTTACCGACTGCGCGAGCCTTGCTTATATCACCGTCGATCCCGGCAGCCGCCATTATATCGACGACAGCGGCGTTCTCTATACTGCTGATTTCCTTGAGCTGATAGCCTTTCCCGCCGCCTCGGCCATGAGCGAATACACCATCGCCGAGGGTGCCGGGGTCATCCGGGACTTCGCATTCTCCCGCAGTTCCGGGCTGCGGAGCGTGTCTGTCCCCGACTCAATGGTCACCATCGGGCACCATGCTTTCAGCCTCAGCGGACTTACCGCCATTCACCTGCCGGACAGCGTGACCTCTCTGGGCTCCTCTGTCTTCTACCACTGCCAGCAGCTGGCCGACGTCAGACTGCCCGAAGGACTGACCGTCATACCGATGAACGCCTTTGAAGACTGCGACAGCCTTACCGGCATTCATATTCCCGACAGCGTCACCACCATAGAAAACGGCGCCTTTGACGGTGCCGCGCTGGTGAGCATCCGGCTTCCGAAGGGTCTGACCACGCTCAACTACTCCGTGTTCGGCTACTGCCTCGACCTTGAGGAGGTCATTCTGCCGGAGGGACTGAAGCGCATCGACCTGAACGCCTTTGAACGGTGCTCATCTCTCGAGGAAATAACCATTCCCGACAGCGTAGAGACCATCGACGACGGTGCCTTTGAGGGCTGTCAGGTCACCGTCATCGCTCCCCATGAGGCGGGTTATTACGGCTGCCGCCACGGTTATAATGTAAAATGGGTGGTCAGGTAAAGAACGACCCATCGCTTTGATACAGCCATACAAAAGGAGAACCCATATGCAAACGAGAACCAACGCCATCTTCGGCCCGGCGGGCACCTGCAACGCCGCCGCTGCCGCCGGAGTGAAATCCACCGAGAAGCTCCTCGATTACCTCGCCTCCCGGCAGGTCACTGCCTTTGAATATCAGTGCGGACGAGGCGTCAACATCGGTCAGGCCAAGGCCGAGCTTATCGGCGCAAAGGCCAAAGAGCTGGGCATCGAGCTTTCCCTCCACGCCCCTTACTACATCTCCCTTGCCTCCGCCGAGGAGGAAAAGCGGGATAATTCCATAAAATACATTCTGGACAGCGCCCGCGCCGCGAGCTGGATGGGCGCGAAACGCATCGTGGTGCATCCGGGCGGTCTTGGCAAGCTGAGCCGCGAGGAGGCCGCCGAGCTGGCCGCTCACACCCTTGAGCGGGCGGTGAAGGCGGTGCGTGCCGAGGGGCTGGACACCATCATCTGCCCCGAGGTCATGGGCAAGATAAATCAGCTGGGCGACCTTGGCGAGGTGCTGGGCTTCTGCGCCATCGAGCCGGAGGGTATGCTGCCCTGCGTGGACTTCGGTCACCTCAACAGCCGTATGCACGGCGAAATGTCCTACACCGCCGCTCTGGACGAGATTTTCGCCTCTCTGGGCGAGGAGCGGGCAAAGCTGATGCACATTCATTTCTCCAAAATCGAATATTCCAAGGGCGGCGAGGTGCGGCATCTCACCTTTGCCGACGAGGCCTTCGGCCCCGATCCCGCACCCCTTATGGCCGAGATCGTCCGCCGGGGCATGACGCCCACGGTCATCTGCGAGTCGGACGGCACCCAGACCGACGACGCGCTGGCCATGAAGGAGCTGTACTTCGCCGGCCGATAAGCCGCGCCCGCGATTATTGTTTATACTGAATATATACTGAAAGGATCCTTCGCCATGAACAACAGCACTCTGTACGCCGAGCGCATTGCCCGCCTTGTGGCTCAGCTGCCCGAGGAGGCCGACGGCGCTCTTGTGACCTCTCAGGTCTGCCGCCTTTATCTGACCGGCTACAACGCCGACACCGGCTATCTGCTGGTTACCCGGAGCGGCTGCGCCTTTGTCACCGACTCCCGCTATATTGAGGCCGCCGCCAACGCCCTCGAGGGCGTGTGCCCCGCCATCTGCTACACCAAGCTCAGCGAAACAATGCCCGAGCTGTGCCGGAAGCTGGAAGCGAAGAAGCTGCTCATCGAGAGCGAAAGCGTCACCCTCGCCGAGGCATCCCGCCTTGCTCAGGCCTTTGAGCCGGCGGAGCTGCTGCGCACCTCCCAGCTCGACGACATCATCGGCGGAATGCGCATTTCCAAAAACGCCCTTGAGCTGGAGCAGATAATTGCCGCCCAGCGGCTGACCGAGCAGTGCCTGCGCCGCCTTTTTGACAAAATAAAGGAGGGCGTTTCCGAGCGGGAGCTGGCCCTCGAGCTGGAGTTCGATATGCGCCGCAACGGTGCCGAGCGGGTGGCCTTTGATCTCATCGTCGCCGCCGGCCCCAACGGCTCCATGCCCCACGCGGTACCCGGCGATTATCAGATCAAGCCCGGCGATTTCATCACCTTCGACATCGGCTCGGTGGTGAACGGCTACCACTCCGACATGACCCGCACCGTATCCTTCGGCAAGGTCAGCGACGAGCAGATGAAGGTGTACGAAACCGTCCGCGCCGCTCAGGCGGCCTCCATCGAGTATATCATGGGCGGCGGTCTTAGCTGCTTTGAGGCCGACAGGATCGCCCGGGATATCATCACCGAGGCCGGCTACGGCAAATGCTTCGGCCACGGTCTCGGCCACGGCGTGGGTCTTGAGATCCACGAGGCTCCCCGGCTGTCCTTTGCCAGCAAGGCCACCCTCTCCGAGGGCTATGTGGTGACCGTCGAGCCGGGCATCTATCTGGAGGGCAGGTTCGGCGTGCGCATCGAGGATATGCTGTACATCACCGACGGCTCCGCGGTGGACATTACTGAGTTTGAAAAGGAGCTCATAGTGCTCAATTAGTGAATTTGCACAAGTATTTCCCATTTTTTCAGGTGTAGAAGATTTTTGCTGATTTAGAAATTCTCTTGATAAAATGTGATAGTTATGCGGTTTTACCCTCACGACTATTTAAGCGTTATTACGGTTGAAAACACGATAATATTGTGCTATAATGCCCATGGGTAAAATCAAATCCATACTGGAGGGTATATAATATGGCTTACACTCAGAAACAGATCAAGGAAATGATCGACGAAAAGCTGCTGAGCAGCTTCGGTCTTTCCCCCGAGGACGCCGACGAGGAGCATATATACAAGGCTCTGGCCCTGAGCGTTCGCGACATCCTGCAGCAGTCCTGCAGCAAGTTTTCCAAGGACAAGACCCAGAAGGGCGCCAAGCGCATCTACTATCTGTGCATGGAATTCCTGATGGGCCGCTCCCTGCGCAACAACCTTTACAATCTCGGTCTGGAAAAGGCCGTTACCGCTGTGCTGCCCAAGTACAACACCACCCTTGAGCGCATTTACAACATGGAGCCCGACGCCGGTCTGGGCAACGGCGGCCTCGGCCGTCTGGCTGCCTGCTTCCTCGACGGCTTTGCCGCCAACCACTACCTCGGCATGGGCTATTCCCTGCGCTATGAGCTGGGCATCTTCAACCAGAAGATAGTTGACGGCTGGCAGACCGAGCTGCCCGACTTCTGGCTGCCCGGCGGCGAAAGCTGGCTCATTCCTCACCGCGAGGACGCCATGGAGATCCGCTTCGGCGGTACCATCAGCGAGCGCTGGGACGGCGACTACCACTATGTTGAGCAGCGCGATTACTCCACCGTCCGCGCCGTGCCCTACGACATGATGTGCGCCGCACCCGGCGGCAAGGCCGTCAGCGTTCTGCGCCTGTGGGCCGCTGAGTCGGACGGCTTCAGCATGGACGACTTCAACAAGGGCGAATACATGCGCGCCATGGAAGAACACGCCATGGCCGAGATCCTGACCAAGGTTCTTTATCCCAGCGACAACCATCAGGTGGGCAAGACCCTTCGTCTTTCCCAGCAGTATTTCCTGGTGTCCGCCTCCATTCAGGACATCATCAAGCGCCACCTGCGCAACTACCGCACCATGAGCAACTTTGCCGATGTTGTGGCCATCCACATCAACGACACCCATCCCACCCTCGCCATTCCCGAGCTCATGCGCGTGCTCATGGACGAGTGCGGCTTCGGCTGGGACGAGGCATGGGATACCGTTACCCGCTGCATGGCCTACACCAACCACACCGTTATGGCCGAGGCTCTGGAGTGCTGGGGCGAGGATCTCTTCCGCACCCGTCTGCCCCGTATCTATCAGATCGTCTGCGAGATCAACCGCCGCTTCTGCGACCGCATGACCGAGGCCACCGGCTATGACTACGACAAGGTGGGCCGCATGAGCATCATCAAGGACGGCTATGTGAAGATGGCCAATATGTGCGTCGCCTGCTGCCACAGCGTCAATGGCGTTTCCGAGCTGCACAGCGAGATCATCAAGCAGAGCGTGTTCAATGATTTCTACACCGTCATGCCCGGCAAGTTCAAGAACGTCACCAACGGCATCGCTCACCGCCGCTGGCTCAATCAGGCCAATCCCCGTCTGGCCGAGTTCGTCACCGACCTCATCGGCCCCGGCTACATCAAGGACGCCAGCCAGCTGAGCAAGCTGACCGCCTTTGCCGACGACAAGGCCGCTCAGGAAAAGCTGGCCGCCATCAAGCTGGCCAACAAGCAGGATCTTGCCGCCTACATCCAGAAGCACAACGGCATCACCGTTGACCCCAACTCCATCTTCGATGTTCAGGTCAAGCGCCTGCACGAGTACAAGCGCCAGCACATGAACGCTCTGCACATCCTCGCCGAGTATCAGTGGCTGCTGGACAATCCCAACGCTCCCTACACTCCGAAGACCTACATCTTCGGCGCCAAGGCCGCTTCCGGCTACTTCTTCGCCAAGCAGATCATCAAGTTCATCTGCTACATGGCCGATGTCATCAACAACGATCCCCGCGTCAACGACAAGCTCAAGGTGGTCTATCTTGAAAACTACCGCGTGACCGTGGCTGAAATGCTCATGCCCGCCAGCGAGATCAGCGAGCAGATCTCCCTCGCCGGCACCGAGGCTTCCGGCACCGGCAACATGAAGTTCATGCTCAACGGCGCCATCACCCTCGGCACCGAGGACGGCGCCAATGTGGAGATCCACCGCGCTGTGGGCGACGAGAACATCGTCATCTTCGGTATGCTCACCGATCAGGCCAACGAGCTGCGCGCCCGCGGATATCATCCCGTGGACTTCTACCGCAGCAACGACACCCTGCGCAAGGCCATCGACGCTCTGCAGGTCGGCTTCAAGGGCTGCTCCTTCGAGGACATCGCCCACAACCTGCTGACCTCCGACCGCTACATGGTTCTGGCCGACTTCAACGACTACTGCCGTGCCCAGCGCGAGATCTCCGAGTTCTACAACGACCGCGCCCGCTGGAACCGCAGCAGCCTCATCAACATCGCCAACGCCGGTATCTTCGCCGCCGACCGCTCCATCAAGGACTACGGCAGAGATATCTGGGGTCTGGAGAAGTAAGGCTGTCCTGTCTTCACAAAAACACGAACGCCCCGAGGAAGCAAAATCCGCTTTCCCGGGGCGTTGTTTTGTTTATTGCTCACTTTTATAGAACTGATCCACAAGCTCCATCACTTCTTTAGGGTTGCCGCTGAGAATCACTCTCGGCACTCCCTTGATCGAATCAAACGAAAAGCTGATGTCTTCAAATTGTCCGTTGTTGATCCGATGACAGAAGAATCCCGCAGCGGACTTGCTGTTTTCTCCGGGCAAGTCGAGTATTACACAGCTCCGATGCTTCATCTTTTTTGTATCCCGAAGAAAATCATATACTATCGCATTTTTCTTGGCAAGAATGCTGGGGTAAACCGCAGGGTCTGAAATGAATTTCTGCACCTGTTCCGGAGTGAAGTGCCACACACCGTCGATTTTCTCTCCCTGCAGAATGCCTGATGAAATGTAATTCCGTATGGTTCGATCGGTCAGGCTTGTGATAAGCACAATGTGACCAATGGTGTAAAGCTCGCCTGCTGCATTCAGTTCATTATTCATTTGTACGCTCCTTTCCTGTACTGACAATATTGTAAACCATTCTTCATCAGGTCTTCAATTTGAAATTAAGCCTCTTTTTCACACTCACAACAGCACGACCCACAAACAGGAGCCGTCCTGTCCGTGGGTCGTCATTATTTGAGTAATTTATCCTGCAGATATCTGTCCAGCTCCGCAAGCCGCCCGGCGCCCATCTGGGGCGTATCGGCCAGCAGGAAGGATATTCCCAGCGCCTCGTACTTCTCAAGGCACAGCTTTCGGAAGGGCAGCAGCTCCACCTTTTCCACCCGGGTATACGGACGGATCAGTTCTGCCAGCCGGTCCATATTATCCTCGGTGTCGTTGAGGCCGGGTACAACTACATGACGGATCCATGCGGGCTTGCCCATCTTCTCCAGCCGGTCAAGGAAGGATATCACCTGCTCAAGACTGCCGCCGATGTGCTCTCTGTAACCCTCGGCGGTGGTCATTTTTATATCCAGCAGCACAAGGTCGGTCAGCTCCAGCAGCTTTTCCACCGCCGGGCTGTAAACCGCGCCGCTGGTGTCAAGGGCGATGTGCAGACCCCGTTCTTTCAGCCTCGCCGCCACATCGGCGAGAAACTCCGGCTGCAGACAGGGCTCTCCGCCGGAAAAGGTCACTCCACCGTCCTTGATGTACGGATAGTATCTCAGCAGCTTCTGAGCCAGCTCTTCGGAGGAAACCAGATGCTCCTCCGACTGCGTCCACGTATCCGGATTGTGACAGTAGGCACAGCGGAGCGGACAGCCTTCGGTGAACACCACGGCGCGCACTCCGGGGCCGTCCACCGTGCCCATGGACTGAACGCTATGTATATATCCTTTCATATATTACACTTTGTATCAGATGGATTCGTGGAAAGTACGGCTGATGACCTCTTTCTGCTGTTCTTTGGACAGCTTGTGGAAGTTTACGGCGTAGCCGGAAACACGGATGGTCAGGTTGGGATAAAGCTCCGGATTCTCCATGGCGTCCACCAGCTTCTGGCGGTCAAGGACATTGACATTGATGTGGTGGGCGTTCTGGGCGAAGTATCCGCCGAGAATGCTCACAAGGTTATCCACCCGCTCGCCCTCATCCTTGCCCAGCGCCTGAGGCACGATGGAGAAGGTGTTGGAGATGCCGTCCCGACAGGAGCCGTAGGGCAGCTTGGCCACCGAGTTGAGGGAGGCCAGAGCGCCGTTCTTCTCCCGGTTGTGCATGGGATTGGCTCCGGGAGCGAAGGGCTGACCGGCCTTGCGGCCGTCGGGAGTGGAGCCGGTCTTTTTGCCGTACACCACATTGCTGGTGATGGTCAGCACCGAGAGGGTGTGGATGGCGCCGCGGTAGGTGGGATTCTTGCGCAGCTCGGTGACAAAGCGGTCGAGCAGCTCGGAGGCGATGGAGTCCACCCGGTCGTCGTCGTTGCCGAAGGTGGGGAATTCTCCCTCCACGGCAAAGTCGGTGATGAGGCCGTTCTCCCCGAACACGGGAGTGACCCTGGCGTGCTTTATGGCCGAAAGGCTGTCGGTTATGACCGAAAGGCCGGCCACGCCAAAGGCCATCAGCCGCTCCACATCGGTGTCGTGGAGAGCCAGCTGGAGCTTTTCGTAGGCGTATTTGTCGTGCATGAAGTGGATGACATTCATGGTGTCGACATACTCGCCGGCGATCCAGCCCATGTAATAATCAAGGCGGTGACGCACCTCCTCGTAGTCCAGCACGCCGTCGGCCACGGGAGCCATGACCGGGCCGATCTGCATTCCGGTCTTTTCCTCCTTACCGCCGTTGAGGGCCATCAGCAGCACCTTGGGCAGGTTGCAGCGGGCGCCGAAGAACTGCATCTGTTTGCCGATCTTCATGGCGCTGACGCAGCAGGCGATGGCGTAGTCGTCGCCATAGATGGGACGCATGAGGTCGTCGTTCTCGTACTGGATGGAGTCGGTCTCGATGGACACCTTGGCGCAGTACTTCTTGAAGGTCTCGGGCATATTCTCCGACCACAGCACGGTCAGGTTGGGCTCGGGCGAGCAGCCAAGGTCGTAGAGAGTGTGCAGGAAACGATAGGCGGTCTTGGTCACAAGGGTGCGGCCATCCTTGCCCATGCCGCCCACGGCCTCGGTGATCCACATGGGATCTCCGCCGAAGAGCTCGTTGTATTCCGGAGTGCGCAGGTGGCGGATCATGCGCAGCTTGATGACAAACTGGTCAATAAGCTCCTGAGCGCTCTGCTCGTCAAGAATACCCCTTCTGATATCCCGCTCCACATAGATGTCGATGAAGGTACCCACACGGCCAAGGGACATGGCGGCGCCGTTCTGCTCCTTGTTGGCGGCGAGGTAGCCGAAGTAGAGCCACTGGATGGCCTCCCGGGCATTTGAGGCCGGAGCGGAAATATCCAGACCGTACAGCATGGCCATCTTCTTGAGCTTTTCAAGGAAGTCGATCTGCTTGTACAGCTCCTCGGAGAGGCGGATGTTCTCCTCGGTCATTCTGCGTCTGCCCAGCTCCTGCTTATCCTTCTTCTTTTCCTCGATGAGGCAGTCCACGCCGTAGAGGGCGATGCGTCGGTAGTCGCCGATGATTCGTCCCCGGCCGTAGGCGTCGGGCAGGCCGGTGAGGATGCCGGTGTGGCGCATGGCTCTCATGCTGTCGGTGTACACGCGGAAAACGCCGTCGTTGTGGGTGGTGCGGTAGTAGAATTCCCGCTCGATCTCCTCGGACAGCTCGTAGCCGTAGGCCTTGCAGGCGCTGCGGGCCATGCGGATGCCGCCGAAGGGATTGACGCTGCGCACCAGCGGCTCGCCGGTCTGCAGACCCACTATCAGCTCGTCTTCCTTGCAGAGATAGGCGGCGGGGTAATTGAGCAGAGAGGACACGGTACGGGTGTCGACTCCCACTACGCCGCCCTTTTCTCTCTCCTCGGTCAGCTTGAGGTCAAGAGCCGCGCACAGCCGCCGGGTGCGCTCGGTGGGGCCGGCGAGGAAGCTCTCGTCTCCGATGTAGGGAGTGTAGTTCTTCTGGATAAACTCCCGCACATCGATCTTGTCGCACCATACTCCGTCGATAAAGCCTTCCCATTCAGCAGCAAACTTAGCCACTTTTTCATTCATCCTTTCAGTATTTTTGTTTGTCACAAAATAAACAAGGGCAGCTTTGCTTTGCACAAAGCTGCCCAGACGGTCGGCACAATATGGTTCCGGCTTCACGCAGGTTTTCCTGCCGTGCGAACAACCGCACGATTTCCGTCAGTAACCGGAACCTTACGCTGAGATTATACCATTTTCCCGCGGTTTGTCAAGCGGAAAAAGAGGTCAGTGGTATACACATTTCATTATGCTTTAGGAGAAATATAAAGGCGCTCCACATAGTCATTTCCTCCTGTATGCTCGAATATAATGGTTGAACCGTCCGATTCCCATGTGTATGAATAATAAGGCAGAGATATATCTGTACCGTGCTCTTTTGGCACTTCACCGTATTTTTTTTGGAGCCATTCAATATACGCCTTCACATTCCATGAATAGCAATTCGATAAATCCAATTCGATCTTTTGGATATTACAAGGTTCTTCCTTTTCATACCAATAGATCACGCGTATGGCACCTTCCAATCCAGGAGTACTATCGCATAAAAAAGTGAGCGAATTTAATTCCTTATCTTCAGCAAGGAGCACGGAGCCGTCTGACAGTTCACCCTCCAAGACCTCATCCCGGGTCGAGGCCCACGTAAAGTTCTTAAAAACAGCATCGCCCGAATCTGCCGCACAATTACAAGCCTTTACAGTAAGGCACACGGCCAAAATTACGGTCAGCAAGGCCAGAACAAAAACAAAAGCCGCTCTCATCCAAGCCTTCGGCATCAAAAAACAGCCGCGGTATGGTTCGGCGTTTACTTTATCACTTGCTTCTCTGCTGTGTTCAGAACATTCTTTCAGAATCATTCATTTCACCCTCCTGCATTTTGTTTTATATAGTATTTTATCAAAATCCTCATCAGTTCGTCAATCGCCCCCGTATGCTGTTTTGGGCGCCACATTCCATATTGGCATACCATTGACATTTTCACCCGTGTGTGATACATTTGTTATGCTCCCGATCAATTTCACGGAGCCAATAAAGCGCATGGAGGCAATCGCATGAACAGTAACATCGAAACCGTAAATACTGAAAGCATCCCGGCAGAGCAGACTGCCCCTTCCGAGGATACCGCTTTTTTCGCCTACGACGAGGCATACGCCCGCGAAAAGAAGACCTACGGTCAGCACTACCACAAGGTCTTCGGACTGATAGGCTGCATTCTGGCCGGCGTGGCGGTGGTTTTCGCCGGCCAGCAGCTCATTCCCGAAAGCAACCTGCCTCTGGCCATCGGCGCCGCCCTCTGGTTCTTCGGCATCTTCGTCTGCCCCAGACTGCCCAGCTACAAGCTCAGCGCGTGGTACCGGAGCTTCTGCATCGCCGAGGGAAAGCTGTGGGCCTTCCGCTTCACTCCCTACAGGGACAGACACTCCACCGTGCGCCAGAATATGTACAACGCCGCCTGCTTTGAGGCCTGCACCGACAAGAACACGATCATCGGCCTGATAGACGACTACAACGAAGGCGCGGTGCTGAAAAAGAACCAGAACTACCGCCGGGTCAGTGTCATTCCCATGGAGGATGTGAAGATCATCAAACCCGGCAAAAAGACCCGCGTCTCCTACACCGACGACAAGGGAAAGGCTCGGAAGATGATGATCGCCGACTGCTATCCCGGTCTGTTCGAGGCCATTGAAGGCATGGGCAAATGATTTTTTCTGAATATTGAAAACCCGGCGAAAGGCTCCGCGCAGAGCTTTTCGCCGGGTTGTTTTTTACAGCAGAGTCTCGATCTGGCCGCAGACGGTCTCCGGGTCATCCTCACCGCTGCGGTATTTTACACTGTGCGGGATATCGTCAAAGCAGCCGTGCTTTCTTTCCAGCATCTGAGCCACCGGCGGCGGCAGATGGCCGTTCATCCGGCGGGCGAAGCGCTCCTTTATCATGTCCAGCTCAGCGGCTACCAGCACTCTCACCGCCTTTTCCGGCACAAGGGAAAGGTGCTCCCGCTCGGCTATGACATAGATGAGATGGTCTCCGTCCACAGCCTCCTCGAGCAGCTTCAAGAAGGCCGCCTTGGCTTCGTTTTCGCCTTTGGCAAGGCGGAGATAATCCTTGCCGGAGTATATTTTCGCGCCGAGCCTCGCGGCCAGCATATCGGCCAGCGTGGACTTGCCGGTGCAGCTTTCGCCGATGATGGCAATTACCATTATGTTCGCTCTCCTTTCGGTATGAAACCGCTTTTTCTTCCGAGGTCAGCTGCGAGGCCTATTCGTAATCCTCATAGCAGTCCACCCACTTGCCGCCGTTAGCCCGGTGCAGCTCCTCGGTGAGGTGGAACCAGCGCATGGTGTCGGCGTCCTCGGGATAGAATTCGAGGAACTCGCCCTCAAAGAAGGTGTAGAAGCGGGTGATGTCGGTACACATACCGTAGGTGGGCACGGCGCTTGTGGGCAGGCGGAATGTAAAGGGCTGACCCTCCTTGGTGCCCTCGTAGCGCAGGCCATCACGGGACAGGCTCAGCGTTCCCTCTCCGGTAATGATGGAGGTGGCCTGATTCTTGAGCAGTTTGTACTTGGGCAGAGTGCCCAGCTTCACCTTTTCGGAAATGACGAAGTCCGGATCCGCCACCCGTTCCTTTGCCCGCTGACGCTCCAGCTTGTACCAGTGGTGGATGGTCTCGGGAATGACGCAGCTGTCGTCCAGCGGGATGAGGTCGTAGTATTCGTTGACGGTGGCTCCGTTGCCGCATTCGGTGCAGCGGATAACATCGCCTTCGCCCTTCATGGTGTATTCCGCTCCGCACTTGGGACAGTAATAGAGCATATCGCCCAGATTCTTTGCCATTTGTCCCTTCCCCTTGTAGGCCACCCGGGCGTCACGGTTCCAGAGATAATCGTCGTGATACAGCTCTCGGTTAAGGGTGTCCTGAATCTCCTCGGCGGTCATGGCCTTGAGCTGCTCGGGAGTGAACAGCACATCCACCGTGACCTCCACCTTGCCCGGGCGTTCGTCAAGACAGTGCTTGGTATTGGTGAGGTAGCCGCCTTTGATCTTGGTGTAATACACAGTGACTCCCAGATTTTTCAGCAGCTTGCCGCCGCCCAGAGCGCAGGGCTGGTTGCCGCCGGAAATGGAGCTCATGCCCTCGGGCATGAAGCACACATGGCCGCCGGAATTGATGATGCGCTTGACTTCCTTGATGGTATGCACATCAGGAGTGAAGTTGCGCTTTGGAATAGCCTGAGCTATTTTGAAGATGAAGGATAAGTGGGAACGGAAGAACTCGTTGTAGCCCACCACATAGTTTATGCGGTGAGGCAGAACCGCCGGAGCGGTGTAGAGGTAATCCACCCGGGAAGCGTGGTTGCTCACCAGCACATAGGGATTTTTGTCCTTAGAGGGCTTTGCGTTGTAGATGAATTTCAGCCCGAATTTCTTTTTGAACATGGCGTAGTACACGCCCATGATGGTGCGGTAGAGAAAGGCGTTGGGCTGCTTGAAGTGCTTGCGTTCCAGCTTCTGCTGAAGAGTCAGTTTCTTTGCCATGTTTATACTTCCTTTCACGATTGTTTCTGCTTCTGCTCCTTTGCCATGCGCAGGGACTGCTTGCCGGTCATGTGCTCCACGGTTATCTCCACCATGGCCATGTGGTCAAGGCTTTCGGCTATCTCGGCGTTCATGTGCTCCCGGGATTCCCTGGGCGCGTACCGAACGGCCAGCCGCTCGATGGCCTCCCGCTTTTCTTCGGGACTTTCCATTATTCTCGCTCTGCCGAAGGCTATGACGCTCAGGTAGTCGGTGGAGTAGGTCTCCGGCACCACATCGTCCTGGGTCACCACGCAGAAGGACACCTTTTCGTTCTTTCTCACGGCGTCCAGCTTGTGGCCGGACATGGCGCAGTGGATGTATATTTTCTCGTCATAAAAAACATAGCTCATAGGCACGGCGTAGGGATAGCCCTCGTCGCCGTGAACGGCCAGCACGCCATGGGTTGCGGCGGCAAGAATCTCCCGGCACTGAGTGTCGGTCAGCTGCTGGGCGGTTCGTCTCATCGGTCTGAACATAAGCGTTCTCCTTTGCTTATCCCGTCCTATCGGGAATTATTAAAGATTGTTCCACCGGGTTTTATATTCCTTTGGTGTGGGCGGTGAAGTTGGCCATAACAACCATGCGGTGTCCGTTTGTGATGTGCCATTCATGCAATCCTGTATCCCCGGTTGGAAAAACGCAGTCGCTGTCGATGGGCAAACGCAGGAAGGAACGGTACATACGGGCTATCATTCCTCCATGCGTCACCACCGCTACGGTATCCTCCGGCTTGCTTTCCGAAAGGATGAGCGAAAGCATATAATCCGCCCGGAACTGAAATTCCAGAGAGGATTCCTGCTCATAAACGGACATATGCACCGGCAGGTCAAATCTCGGCGGGTATTTCTCCCGGGCGAGGCTTCTTTCCATTCCGGCAATGAGGCCGTTGTTGAATTCCATCAGTCTCTCGTTGAATGTTATCGGCACGCCCACCGCCGCCGAAAGGTGCTCCGCGGTCTGGCGCGCTCTTTTAAGCGTGCTGGAGTAAATGACCGAGGGAGAATAATTCTCCTTTACATACTCCGCCATGGCCCGCGCCTGACGATGTCCCCGCTCGGTCAGCTCAAAATCGGCCCGTCCCTCGTGAACACCGAGAAGATCGGCCTCCGATTCTCCGTGACGAATTATCAGCAGCTTCATGTTTCTCCTCCTTGACGATTCAGTCGGTCATTTTCCAGCAGGCCTCCGAGGCTATGACATAGGAGCACTTTCCCTCTCCCCTCGCCGACGGCTCCCAGCGCGGGCTGTCCGACCAGCATATCAGCCGGTCATCCCGGCATTTCCCCAGCAGATCGGTACGGAAGGAAAGAGCGCCTCCCTCCGGCTCCGCGCCGTATCGGTCGTCCCATTCTCTGAGGCGGAAATCACGCACGCCGCCGAAGCATATTCTCAGCGTCGAGGGCTTTTCCGCACGAGTGAAGGTCACCAGCAGCTTTCTGCCCTCAAGGCCGCCCAGCGCGATGCCGGGCGTGCCGGCGTGCTCCGCCGCGCGGTGGCCGCTGACAAAATGAATTTCGGATACGACAGCATCCACAAAGCCGCCGTATGCCTCCATCAGTCCTTCGATATCTCCGTCGCTTTGTATGCCGTGCCAGCCGAGGCGCGCTTTGTCTTCCTCCGGCAGTTCTTCGTTTTCGGCAAAATATTCGCCCAGCAATCGGAAGAAGGCGTCAGTGGACTGGCCGTCCGGCTCGTGGTGAGCGATGAGAGTAGCCCAGTCGGAGGTGCGGCTGTCGGCGTATCTTTCGGCCAGCCACAACCGGAAATCCTCCCACAGCCATCCGTATTCATAGCCGGGAACGGTCTGCTCGCAGGCATGGTCGTATCCGCTCAGAAAGGCCCGCAGACGGTGGATGTCCTTGCAGCCTATATACAGCGCCGGGCACTTTTCTATTTCCTCCAGCAGTTCACGCAGCGTATCCATCGCTTCTCCTTTTCTCAGCGGCAAAGGCCGTCTATCCAGTCAAACAGCTCCCCGAGGTCGTAGTCCCCGCTGTGGGGAACGCCCCAGGGCATGAAGAAATCCACCTCTTTGCCCTCCGCTTCAAGAGCCGCCGACAGAAGCACGGGCACGGCAAAGGAGGTATCCCGGTCAAAGGCACCGTGGCGAATGCGCCAGTGCTTCGCGCAGCCGGGATTCCCGGTGTAATTCATGGCGTTCATCATGGCCACCGTGCTCTCCGGAGCGGAGGAGCCGCCGTGTTCGTCCTCGCCGGCGGCGAAGGCGGTGAAGTGGCGTCGGTCGGCGTCGGCACAGCCGAACAGCTGATTTTCCCATGTGACCATATCCGGGCTGTCAAAGGCTCCCGGCCCTTTCTTGCGGGTTATATACTGACTGAAGGCGCGCAGGTCGACCACCTCGGCCGAGGTCATTATCCCGCTGTGCACCGGGATCTCCGTTCCCAGCGCCTCCGCCTGCCGCGCCGATTCCAGCAGCTTTTCGCACACTCTCCATGTCACGCCATCCATATCAAGGCCGCCGGGAAGAGCGGTGTTTACATACTCATGGAAATTCGCGGCCAGTCTGCCGGCATAGGCCATCTGCCCGGCGTTCAGCTCCACGGCGTCGCCTCCGCTGCCAAGCAGTGTGTCGCCGCGGAAGAAACGGTCAAGATGGCCGTACTGCCATTCGTAGGCCTCGTCGGAATGCTCGAGGTTGGTTATGGGGCAGTAGCAGGAGGCGGCAAAGACGCTGTCGCTTTTGTCCATTACGGCACCCAGCTCCTCCAGCAGAGGAGCATACTCGGGCGCGTCACCCGAAGCGCCCAGCAGAGCCGACATGGCTCCTCCGGCGCTGGTGCCGCTGGACACTATCTTGCCGGTGTCGCCGCATATCCTGTCCGCGATGGAGCGCACAAAGCGCACTGCCGCCTTCAGGTCGACAATGCTGGCCGGCGCCTTGCCGGTGAACACGCCGTCGGTCACCGTTTCCCGCCCTCTGGCTCCGGCAGAGACCACAACGCAGCCGCGGGTCAAAGCAAAGGCCTCGGCGTTGAGGGAGCCGTCCTCCTTAACCGCCGGTGAGCCCGGCATGGCCTCGCTGTAGCCGCCGATGGCGTTGGGAAAGAATATGGGCGCGGTCTTTGCCTCATACCCGCCGACCCTTCCGCTCCGCGTATATTCGCCGGGAATAAAGATATTGAGCACCTGCAGCCTCGGATCTGCCGGCCGCTCAACATAGGGAATATTCCGGAACGCCCGGTAGCTGATGGTCTGCTGCCGGGCGTTCAGTGTTTCGTCGGTAAAGTTATTGTGATCGAATTTCACTGTTTTTCTCTCACCTTTCGCCATATCTCCACTACCTCGCACCATGAATGGCTGTCCTCGGGATATTTATCCGCCAGCGCCCACTGGGCTTTCACCGCGTCGCGGTAGTCCGAGATAAGGCCGTATTGATTGAGGGCGGCGTAGTCGATGGCCTCTCCGTAGCCGGCGGCGCAGTTGGTGATGGCGCTGACGCAGCAGGGTTCGTCCACAAGGTCGTAGCCGCAGAACACAAAATTCCCGCGATGGCAGAGTATATCATCAGGAGCCATATCCGGGCGGACAACGACCGCCAGATACTGTCGCCCGCTGTCCGGCAGGCCGGCGGCCTGCTCCCCTGTGATCTCGGTCATCTCCATCAGTCCGCAGTCAAAGGTGACCAGCTCGGGAGCCGATATCATATTCCGGTTGAAGCGGCGCAGCTCGGGTGTATTGAAGCAGCAGCCGGAGAGAAAATACCTCGTATATCCGTAGGGTATGGCGCCGCCGAAGTCGGTAACGGCCATATTCATTCTTCCTCTCCGTCGTCCTCGTCCTCATCGTGGCCGATGACCGGGAAGGCACCGTAATTGCCGAAGAAGCTGACGTTGCTCCGGGGCTTTTCTTCCTCCACCGGCTCCACATAGTCGGCCTCGAAGTCGAACAGCTGACGGCGGGGCTCTTCGTGGCGGTGTCCGCAGCCGCAGTCGTGGTCGTGGCTGTGGCCAAGGGAGGCCCATTCCTCCTCGGGATAGTCCTCCTCATACATATCGTACTCGGCGATGTCCCGGCCGTAGTAGTCGTCCTCGTCGTCGTACCAGTCGTCCTCCTCCGGCTCCTCGGGAAGCTCCTCCTCCCTCACCGGCAGCTGACCGGGCGCTGGCGCGGCAAAGCTGGCCTCAAACTCGGCCACCGCTGCCTCGGGCTGGGGACGGTTGTTGATGCACAGTCCAGTGAGGGCAAAATCCTCAAGATCGTCGCTCAGCTCGAACTGCAGCTCCACCCGGATGGCCTGACGGCCACGGTGCAGGATGCCGTAGCAATTGACGTAGCACACCGCGTCGGGCGCCTGAAAGCATATCCAGCCCGGCTCAAAGCCTCCGAAAAACTCGGTCATGCGCTCGTCGATGGAGCGGCCGGACTCGTCGTCGATAAAGCTGCTTTCCCTCACGGTGTCGCAGATGGAATCCAGCTCCTCCTCGGTGAAAGCGTTGTCGTCGTAGGGTGATAAGCGCTCGTTGTGCTTCCAGAATCGTGCCATGGCGGCCTCCTGTCCCGGCCGCTGGATCACGGCCGATTAAAAATAATCTGTCCGGGGCTTTTCAAAACAGAAATATCGGTGTATAATTATATGTGATTTTGTTTATGTCAATCGAATCCTGACCGACGGTTTTTACCGATATTATACACCAGTATTTTTACGATTTCAACCATGTACAAAGCGGGCACAATGCCCGTGCAATTCAAAAAAGGGAGTAACGATGATGAGCGAAAAGAAGAACAGCACAAACCAGCCCCGGGGAAGGATCGACCATTCTCCCAAGGGCACTTCAAAGGCCAGGCCCGCCGACGAAAGCCGCGTAGCGCCCTCCATTATCAAGCTGATGATAGTGCTGGCGCTGGTGCTGCTGGCGGTGGCGCTGTGGAACAACCGGCTCAGCCTGAGCTGCGCCAATGTGACCCAGTGCGCCCGGGACAGCATGACCATGTGCGGCCCGGGAGAGGGCTTCCCCTCCACCATAAACGGCAGCCACGCCTCCTCCATTGACCGCATCGGCGGAGGCATCGCTCTGCTGAGCGACACCTCCCTGACCATATACAACAGCAGCGCAAGAGAGGCCGCCTCCCGGGCTCACTTCATGAGCGCTCCTGCCATGAAGACCGCAGGCCGCTACGCCGTGATTGTTGATCTCGGCTCCACCGACTATCGGGTGGAGACCATCTCCGAGACCATCGCCGCCGGAGACGCCGAGCGCAGTCTGATAAGCTGCGCCGTTTCCCAGAACTGCCGCTACGCGCTGGTCATGCAGGGCTCCTCCTACGGCGAGTCGTGGCTGTCCTCCGTGGAGGTCTTTGACCGGGAGGGCACCAGCCTGCACAAGTGGCACTGCGCCGACTGGTACATAACCGACGCCGCCCTGAGCGCCGACGGCCAGTATCTGGCCATGGCCGGAGTCAACTCCCACGAGGGAGAGCTTTCCTCGGCCATTATCATCCACCGGGTGGGCAACACCGAGCAGGTGGCCGAGCACACCCTCAACGGCAACTATTATCTCAGCCTTGAATACAACAGCGCCGGCACACTCTTCGCCGTGGGCAGCACCGCCACCACTGTCATCACCGAGGAGGGCACCGCCCGGGAGAATATTTCTCACGGCGGCAGCCTGACCGCCTTTGACATCTGCAGCGAGGGCGGCGTGGCCATCTGCGTTGAGGACGAGATCACCTCCCGGGTCACTGTGTACGACGCCCGGGGACGGGAGCGCTGCTCGGCCGAGGCCGACTTTGCCATCCGCAACGCCTCTCTGAGCGACGAGGCCTGCGCCGTTCTGGGCGACGGCAATCTGATGCTCATCCGCCTCGACGGCACTCTCATCGGCCGCGAGGAGGCCAACGCCACCACCGGCGGTCTGCTCCTTGTTGACCGCCGACCCTACACCGTGGACGGTATGCGCGTTTCCTCGTGGGACATCCACTGAGCCATACCCCACCCATCCGAAGGAGGGAGCACATGAAAACCGCTCTGAACACTAAAATTATCTGCGCGCTGGCCGCCATCTGCCTGCTGCTCGGTCTGTTCGGCTGCTCCGGGGCAGACTCCACCGTCATCGCCGAGGGCAAGACGGGCGAGCTGCGCTGGGTTCTTGAGGACAACGGCTGTCTGAGCTTCACCGGCAACGGCGCCATCCCCGGAGTTGAATACACCTTCAACACCGGAACCGGCCTGACCGACACCGTCTATCCGGCGTGGTACGAGCACCGGGACAGCATAACCGAGGTCATAATTGGCTCGGGCATTGACAGCGTCAGCATGAACGCCTTTATGTACTTCCCCTCGCTGACCCGCATCGACTTCGCCGCTACCGTCAGCCGCATTGACGGCTACGCGGTCACCGGCTGCGATTCCCTCCGGCGGGTCATTGTCCGCTGCCCGGCGGTGGAGATGGAAAAATTCTGCATCGGCTACACCGGCGGCACCGCCGACGGCAATCTTGCCGATGTGGTGTTCGAGGGCGTTCCCGGCTCTCAGACCGAAAGCTACGCCAAGGGCTGCGGTGCCCGGTTCAGCAAGCTGTAATTACATATCAGACGCGCCCGGCTGTGTCGGTTACAAGACCACCTCAGTCGGGCGCTTTCCGTTATTACTCCGATAGAGAGGATGATTCATTCCATGTTCAAAGGCATAACCGACCCTGAGCTTCTGAAGGCGGATATCATCGCCGCTGCGGCTAAATATCAGCATCTCAGCTGCGCGGTCAGCGTACTGCACGGCGATACCGTCGAGCGCCTTTCCTTCGGAGATATACCCTTCGGAGAGGACAGCCGGTTTGTTCTGGACGGAGCGGGCGGCGTGCTCGCCGGACTGAGCGCGCTTATTCTGCTCGAAGACGGCAGGCTGACCCTTGACGAGCCCGTCGGGCGCCACCTTTCCTCCGGAGGCGTGTCCTACCCCGAAGGGCTGACCGTCAGGCGACTGCTGGAGCGCTCCTCCGGCCTGCCCGACCCTCTGCGCCAGAGCCTGCTGACCGACGGCCACACCCTCGGCAGCGACAGCGACCGCCTGCTGGCCGAGGCCTCATCCCTGCTGACCGGCAGGAGCTATGCCGCTCAGGCGCCCCTGCTGGAACGGTGCGGAGCCAATCCCGGCTTTGCTCCATCGCCCATGGACGAGGCCGCTCTTTGCCGGCTTGTGACCCGCATAGCCGGCGAGCCGCCGGAGGTCTTTCACCGGGAGCGCGTCTTCTCTCCGCTGGGCATAAAGCCCCTCGTCGGAGCCCACGCCGGCATTCCCGGCCACATACAAGGCATCGACGGCCATCCCATCCCATTCACCGTGCCCGAGGAGGCCGACGGGCTGTATACTGTAACTCTTGGCGACCTTGAGGCACTGCTGGCGGCAATGGCCGGCAGAAAGCTGCTGAGCCAGAGCGGCTGGACAGCGGCAGAGGATATCGCCGGTGCCCGGACACTGCCCTTTGGCCGCCGGAGCGGATTCCTGTGCGGACTTTCCGAGGCCGCGGGCTGGACGGTGCTGTTCCTCTTCGAGCAGGAGAGCGGCATCGGCATTCTCATCGCCTCCGACCGCCCTCTGCCCACCCGCCGTGAGGAGGGCACCTACCGTCGGTTCGACCTTGATGTGCTGGGCTGCGTCAACGCCCAGCGGGTCTTCCCCACCCGCACCCGGATAAAGCGGCTGGGACAGCGTGATCTTTCTGAGGTGCTGGCTCTTGAACGGCTCCCGGAGGAGTATGACTTCACCGCCTCTCCCGCCGAGGAGCTGGCCTGCGCCGCCGCGGACAGCCGCCGCGAGGTCTTTTCCGTCCGGGACAGCGGCGTCACCGTGGGACTGGCCTCCCTCTCCCTCGAGGCCGATTCCCGCCGAGCCGTGCTGGAAACCGTGCTGGTGGATCGCCGGTTCCGTCACCGGGGCTTCGGGCGGATAATCGTCGGCTGGGTCATCCGCTTTGTCCGGGAGGCCGGCTGCCGCGAGCTGACCCTCTGCGTCCACCGCCGCAACTCTCCCGCTCTCGGGCTGTACCTGAGCCTCGGATTCACTCTGCGTGCGGTGTACGAGGGCACTTTTGTGCTCGGTCTCGTTCTTTAGTCCTTTTTATCTTTACTCCTTTTTACTTGTATCCCGGGAGATAATGTGATAGAATAAGGGCAATACCGCATAATTCTAAGTGCGATATTGCGCAGTCAGATTTTTTGTCAGACGATACAAAAAGCGGAACCAATACTTTGTGTATTGGTGAGCATTTTTGTGAAGTATGACGGAAAAGATGCAAGCAAGATCGTGCTTA
>JAZSQO010000163.1:0-48386 GCA_045538015.1 Acutalibacteraceae bacterium
CCGCGCCGACAGCATAGTCGCCTGCTGACGGTTGAGTATAAGTTTGAGTGGACGGCGGACGGTGCGGTCGGAGGTGTGAATGGTCAGATACACCGCGTCGAAGATGGCGGACAGCGGTGTGCGCCGCACCTCAGAGGACAGAATGCTGCTCCGCCGCAGGGAGATATCCCGGCGAAAAAGGAAGCCGTACCGGACGATCAGTCGGTCGTCGGTTGTGTCCCAACGGAACAGCGTCCAGGATATCACCGCGCTGCTTACGGCCATTGCCGCCGCCAGCAGTCCTGCCGACCATGCCCCCACTGTCCAGCGCAGGGGGAAGGGGAGAAACCGCCCGGCCAGCCACACTGCCGCCGAGGATATCAGGGAATAAAGGGGAAGCCGACGCATGACGGTGAGAAAAACGAACAACCCGCTCTGCCGCTGACTGCCCTTTCGTGCTTTGCCGACGCTTCTGCGCTCGGCGGTCAGTGACAGATTTCCCGCCGAGGATATACCGGAAAACTCCATACCGGCAGCACCCATGATCTCGCCCTCCTGTTCTGATAAGTCTGAGAATATCTCACCGTTCCGGCTCCCTGTCCACCAGTTCCCGCAGCCGCGCGGAATCGTCCGTGGTCAGTCCGGGGAGGGACACCCGTCCGGCGGTGGTGACCAGTATCACCGTGGAAACACCCAGCAGCCGTTCCAGCGGACCCCGACGCAGTCGAGTGGAGATGATCTGTCCCCGGGGAATGAGTATAATGGAGCGCAGGAACAGTCCCCGCTCCAGTTTGAGCCACTGAGCGTGACGGGTGTAATACATCCGGTCGTAGTACATCCCCGGCAGATACACCGCCGCCACCGTCAGCAGTCCGGTGCAGATGCCAGCCGCCAGCGCCCAGACAGGCGGCAGATAGGCCAGCGCCAGTACCAGCCACCCGACACACAGCAGCAGGGGAAAGAGAAAATACAGCCGGAGCAGAGTCTTGAACCGAGGCGCGCATTGCTGCGGAACTGCGCAGGCCATAGGCATCCTCCTTTCGCTTTGGGGAGATTATGGGCGGCGGCGGCGGAGGTTATGCACATTGCCGGAGGATTGACTTTGTTTTATTTGTGCGATACAATTTACATATAATCATCGCGATAAATCAATGTATGGAGGAAAGAGAAATGAATTATGAACTGGACAGTATGATAGGTCTGGACAGACTGGAACTTTCTTACGAAGCCCACGTGGTGGGATTTGACGGCGAGTGTTTTCTTTACGGTGTCTACTTTGAGGATGCGCTGACGGAGGAGAAGGCGGAAGAAGTAAGTTGTGCCGTCAGTGAGTTTTTCAATGCTGTCGGTGATATAGGTGCATACATCGACGTGACCCGGAGAGAGGAAAAGGTCATCATATATCTTGATCTGGGCGGCGTGTTCGACCCCGCCGATCAGGACATGGCCATAAAAGGCGTCCTCAAGGCGCTGGATAAGGTGGAGGGAATCAAGAACGTACTTATCAACGAAGACTAGACCGAATCTTTACAATCAGTCAAAAAAGGCAGCCGCAACTTTGGCGGCTGCCTTTTTGTGTGATCGAAAAAACGGTGATTGAGTTTTCCCGTTTAAAAGCCAGACGCCCCCGTTGCTCAGGCGGGGGCGCGGTGCTATAAATTATTAAGTACTGGGAGGTAACTTAATAGTGGGAACAAAGTAAGAGCAGGTCAGATTTGAGACGGGAGAAGATTACTCGATCTCGCCGCGCTCCTTGGCTTCCTCGATGACCTTCTGAGCGACCTGGGACGGGCAGTCCTCGTAGCGGGCGAACTCGAAGGTGAAGGTGCCTCTGCCCTGTGCGCACTGGCGCATGAAGGTGGCGAAGTCGCCCATTTCAGCCATGGGAACTTCAGCAGAGAGAACCTGCATGCCGTCCTCGGCGGGATCCATACCCAGCACGCGGCCGCGGCGGACGCTGACTTCACCCATGACATCACCCATGTTATCGTTGGGGATGATGGCCTTAAGGGTGCCGATGGGCTCGAGCAGAGTGGGCTGTGCCTTGGGAATACCTTCCTTGTAGGCGATGGAAGCAGCCATCTGGAAAGCCATATCGGAGGAGTCAACGGGGTGAGAGGAACCGAAGTACAGAGCGGCTCTCAGACCGACCATGGGATAGCCGGCAAGAACGCCCTTCTTGATGCAGTTGAGCAGACCCTTCTCAACGGAGGGAATGAACTGACGGGGAACAGTGCCGCCGACGACTTCGTCCACGAACCCCAGACCCTCAGCCTCGCAGGGCTCGAAGCGGATGTAGACGTCACCGAACTGGCCGTGGCCGCCGGACTGCTTCTTATGACGACCCTGCTGCTCAACCGTCTTGCGGATGGTCTCGCGGTAGGGAACGCGGGGAGTCTCAAGGATGACGTCCACATTGAAGCGGGACTTCAGCTTGGAGACGATAACGTCGATGTGCTGGTCGCCCTGGCCGGAGAGAACCATCTGATGGGTCTCAGCGTTGTTGGTGAAGCTGATGGAAGGATCTTCGTCGATCAGCTTGGCAACGCCGGCAGCGATCTTGTCTTCCTCGCCCTTCTTCACGGGCATGATAGCCTTGGAGAGCAGGGGATTGGGGTAGGTAACGCCCTTCAGGGTGACCTGACGGCTGGGAGCGCAGAAGGTGTCGCCGGTGTTGGCGTTGCCCAGCTTGGTGACAGCGCCGATGTCGCCGGCGGGAATGCAGGAAGCGTCTTCCTGCTTCTTGCCGCGGACGGTGATGATCTTACCGATCTTCTCGGTGGTGCCGGTGCGCATATTTACCAGAGGAGCATCAGCGGAGACCTTACCGGCCAGAACCTTGAAGAAGCTCATCTTGCCGACGAATGCGTCAGCAACGGTCTTGAACAGGATAGCAACGGTGGGATCGGATTCGCTGACCTTGATCTCGGTGCCTTCCTCGGAAACCTCGGGAGCCACGTCGCAGGGGGTGGGAGCGAACTTCTCGATGCCGTTGAGCAGCAGGTCGATACCGTCGCAGCTCAGAGCGGCGCCGCAGTATACGGGAGCGATGGAGCCGCTGGCCATACCGGCGGCCAGACCCTTGACGATCTCGTCGTGGGTGAAGGCCTCGCCGTCAAAGAACTTCATCATCAGCTCTTCGTCGGTCTCGGCAATAGCCTCGTTGAGCTGAGACATCAGATCCTCGAGGTTATCCATGGCGGGCATATCGCAGGCAGCGGCCTTGCCGCCCTTGTAGGTGTAAGCCTTGTTCTCAACAAGGTCAACATAGCACTTCAGAGCGTCGCCCTCATAACAGGGAACGACGACAGGGCACACGCTGGTGCCGAAAGCCTCACGAACGGCGTCATAGGCCTTGTAGAAGTTGGCGCCTTCGGTGTCCAGCTTATTGATGAAGAAAATACGGGAACGGCCGGTGGTCAGAGCCAGCTTGTTGGCCTTCTCGGAACCGACAGCGACGCCGTCCTTGGCAGCAACAACGATAACAGCGGTCTCGGCAGCGCGATAGGCTTCGTTCATGCCGCCCACATAGTCGAACAGACCGGGAGCGTCAAGCAGATTGATCTTGATGCCGTTTCTCTCCAGCGGTGCCACTGCGGTGGAAACTGAAGTCTTACGCTTTATCTCTTCGGGATCAAAGTCGCAGACGGTGTTGCCGTCAGCGGTCTTGCCCAGACGGTCAGAAGCGCCGGACAGGAAAAGCATGGCCTCGGCCAGGGAGGTCTTACCGGATCCGCCGTGACCGGCGAGAACGATATTCTTGATTTTATTTGCCGGATACTGTTTCAAAATTAAGTTGCCCCTTTCGGTCGCATTCCCGGGAATGGGAAAGGACTTCGTATATGATTTCAGCATAGTGCCCGAAAAAATCGCGGCCTACTCACCTAATTATATCTTAAGTTAAGTTAAATTTCAACAGATATATCAAGGATGCCGTAGAAATTGTTGGTTAAAATTTGTGCATTATTACTGTTTAAATCAGTAAACTGCCGCGTAAAGGGGTTATCCGAGCCGGAGCATGGCGTGATTTGCCAGCGAGGAGATGGCGCTGACCGCAGCGTCCACGGTTTCGGCAGGATCGTCGCCCCGGCGCCAGATGAGGAAGCAGATAACGCAGGCGCACAGTCCGATCTGAACGATCATGAAGCGGAAAACGGTCTGGGTGTCCGACCAGCCGCGGTTCTTGCGGAAATGGTCGTGGAGGGGAGTGCGGACATTCTTGAGGATCTTGATCTTGAGGAAGCGGCCGAGGAAGAGCTTGACCAGACCGAGGCCGCCGTCAAGAATGATAACCAGAGCGACGGGGATGTACAGCAGGGGAGAGCCGCTCTTGAGAATGGCGATGGCGATGAGAACGCCGGTGGCGCGGGAGCCGGCATCGCCCATCATCAGAGTGCTGGGCGAGGAATTGAACCAGAGGTAAGCCAGCAGACCCACAGCGTACAGCAGACTGAGATAGGAGGTGGGGTCGTGGGTGTCGTTGAAGTTTCCGATAAGGAAAATGGTGGACAGAGTGATTATGCTCAGGCTGCCGGACAGACCGTCGACACCGTCGGTGCAGTTGGTGACATTGATGGACATCCACACCAGAATGACGATAAGAACGGCAAAGACATAGGGGTTGATGGCGATCTCCCGGTCGAGGGTCATAATATAAATAGTATTGGGATTGTTGATGAGATAGGTGATAGCCACGCCAAGGGAGATTACAAAATCAAGGAAGCCCTTGAGATATTCGCTCCAGGGGCTGTCGGAACGGTCGTCAAGATAGCCGGTGACCATGCCGAGCATGATGAGGATGAGGTATATCAGAGTTTCCCAGCTGAAGCTGCCGTCCTCCCACACAAAGCGGGAGAAAAGGAGAGACATAAAGAAAAACACCGTTACGAAAATTATGCCGGCGCCGCGGGGCTTGCCCTGAGACTTTTTGCCGTTGAAGGCGAAAGCGCGGCCCAGATCGCGGGGCAGGTAGCGGGAGAAGACGATGATGGACACAAAGGTGACCACAAACATCAGTACAAGTCCCAGAATCGAGATCAGCTGTGACTGTTCGGGAAACAGATACTTAAACATGGCGTGCCTCCAAGTATTATTATTGAGGATAATTACGGATTGTATTTGGTTTTGCCTTCTACAGCACCCGATTTGCGGTGGATACCGCGGCGGCGGCCAGACAGAGCAGCTGCAGCAGCATGATCTGCGCGGGACTTATGCCGGTGCTGCCGGAAAGGCAGCAGAGCAGCGTGGTGAGAAGGAGCATCAGGCCGTAGGCCACCAGCTGGATGACCGTGGCGAAGTGGAGCTGGGTGTGCAGCCGCCGTGAGGCGGTGATGGCGTCAGCCAGAGCGCGCATACTGCCGTCCGAGGCCAGCACGGCGGGAGAGGTATCCCGGATGACATGGGTCAGCAGGTCGTATTCGGAGCCGGCCCGCGTGCTCAGCATGGTGATATACCGCTGAGGAACATTATATATGCGGGAGAGCATCTTGGCGGTGACATTGGCGTCGCAGGTGTATACCACAAGGCTCACGCCGGTTTCCACCATGCGCTGTACCGAGTGGATGGTGTCGCCGTCGGCAGAGTATTTGACCAGCATGACGGCACAGGGAACGCCGGAAATGGCGATGTAAACAAGATTGCGGTTGTCTCCTCCGGTGAGCAGGTGCTCGTAATCCTTCGAGGGCATGGCGCAGCCGTGGGTCTTGAGCATCATCCGGTTGCCCACCAGAACGGGCAGGCTTTCCACAAAGCCGGAAACGCCCATTTCGTTTTCGTAGTCTATGCCCTCGGCGGGGAGAATGAGATGGCGTTTGTTTTCGAGGAGCTGCTCGAAGATCTGAGCCAGAGGGCCGCCGGCGGCAAGAACCACCGAGGCGGCGTACTGTACCGAGCGGGTCAGCGGCTCCTCGCCAAAGGCCTTGAGGGAAAGGAGGCGAACCGAGCCCTGAGGGAACAGCACGTCGGAGGAAACGGCCAGAGTGTCGGTGCGGCCGAATTCGTCCACGCAGGCCCAGCCGTTGAGCAGAGCGCCCCGGCGGAGCAGCCGCTCGGTCACCCGGCTGAGGGGCAGGTTGAGGCAGAACATCCGGCTGGCGGGAATACCCACCACCAGCACCGCCACAAAGCAGTACACCGCGCTCCATATTCCCGTTTCGGCGGCACCGACGATGCCGCCCACAACGGCGGCCAGCGCCGCGGGGATAAGAATGAAGGGAGTGAGCCGGCGGAACATCTGCTCGCAGAAGTCCTCCTCGTAGGCGTGGCGGAGATAGTCGGAAAGGAACTTTGCCCGGACGCAGTAGGCTACATTGGAGCGCTGACGGTGGTCGGCGTGGCGCAGCTCGTCAAACTGCTTTATGTCCTTTCCCAGCATTCGGGCGGCGCTTTTCACGCCGCGCACCGCTACGAAGCGGAAATTTCTGGCGACCCGGCGAGCCATGAGCAGCAGGCCGATGTCGTTGAGAAGAAGGGCCAGGGTGACCGGCGCGCCGAATACACGGCAGACCGGCTGGCGGGCGACGAGATAGGTGATAAGCTCGGCGGCCATATGGAGCAGGGCGGCGGTGCTGGCCACAGCGATGGCGCTGTCGCCGTCGGGCCTTCGGAAAAGGGAGGCAAAGCCGCCGAATATTATGCGGTAGCACAGTCCCGCGCAGAAACCGCACAGCGCAAGATTGAGGGAAAGGTACATGACCGGCGCCTTTTCCGGCAGGAACATATCGGGCAGGGTAACTCCCAGCATGGGCAGCAGCTCGATAAGACCGAGGAAAAGGGTGACTATCACTCCGGCGAGCACGCGGAAATTCAGCGTGCGGATGTGCTCCAGCAGGCCGCTGTAGATCACATCGCTGTCGCCCGGCTGGTCGTAGTCGTCGATCATCTTCGGGTCGTCGCCCGGAGAGGGCTTCAGCCGGGGCGTTACGCCGGGACTTTCCTCCTCGGGCGGGAGTATCGGCCGGCGGATCTTTTTGTCCAGCCTGCCGATGACATTGTCCTCCACCGGCTTCTGATATATCGGCCGCTCGGGAAAGATGCGGGCATGAAGGATCTCAAAGCGTATTTCACCCTTTTCCAGCCGGAAGTGTCCCTTCTGGCTGGCGGGACGGGTCTGGCCGCCCCAGGCTACGGGAGTGGGCATGGCCAGCATGGAGGAATATTCCCGGCCGGGCAGGTCCTTTTTGCGTTTGTAGCCGATGGATACCGTGTGCTTGATGAGATCACCTTCTGTCCGTTGGCGGCTGCGCTATGAGCCGCTGTATTTTACTGACGCTTAGGAGCGGGAACGGCGGTTGAAACGGGAGGAGCCTCCGCCCGCGTTGGGCTTGGAAGCGGGAGCCGGGTCATCCTCACCGAACAGGTCCGTCGGAGCCGCGGCGGAGCCAAAGCCCTGAGAACGGTTCTCGGCGGGAGCGGGCGACGAATCGCCGGAGCGGGAGCGGCGGTTGAACCGGGAGCTTCCGACGGAACGCTCCCTGGCGGGAGCTGCCGCCGGTTCAGGCTCGGGAGTAGGCGCGGGAGCCTGGATCGGCTCCTCGGGAACAGGCTCCGGGATGGGAGCGAACGCGCTTACAGCGGCAAATTCGTCCTCGGCGGAGTCCACTGAGGAGGGAAATGCAGGCTCGGGTTCCGGCTCGGGCTGAACCGGTGCCGGCTCAGCGGCCTTCGGCTGGCGCAGGAAGGAGGGCGGCGGAGAGGGAACATTGTCCATCGGCACTGCCTCGCTTTCCGCGGGCCGGGCTTCCTCCTGAGGCTGAGGCGGATAACCGTATCCCGGAGGATAGGCCGCAGGAGGATAACCGTAAGGGGGATATCCGTAAGGCGGGTACATGGGGTACTGGCCATATGGATACGGATAGGGATAGTTGGGCGGATAGACCGGATACTGGCCGTAGGGCGGGTATTCGGGCGGCATATCGTAAGGGCCGCGCGGGTCAATGGGACGGCGGCCGTATTCTCCGTAGGGATCGGGAGGATAGCTCGCATCCGGATAAGGCATCGCGCCGGGCTGAGGCTCAGCAAAGGTCGGCTCGGCAGGAGGAGCACTCGGCTCGGCAAAAGGTTCGGCCAAGGGCTGGCTCTGTGGCTGACTTTCGGAGCGGGAGGCCAGTTCGGCGGCGCTCAGCTCGCCGGCGGCGGCGTAAGCGGCCGCGGCGGATGTCTCGCGGCTGCGGCGGGAAAACCGGGGTCTGTGAGCTGTCTGAGGAGTGGCCTGCGGTGCAGGCTCGGAGGCATAGACGGGTGCGGCGCTGGAGCGGTTTTCCGGCCGGCGGACCATCGACTGCTGTTCGCCTTCAAAAAGGTCGGAATACTGGGAATCGCTGTCCTTTCCCTTTCCGTCGTAGGCAAGGCCGTCCAGCCGGCGGGAATACTGCTCATCCATGTAGTTATCCACTGGTTCGCTGTCGTTGAACAGATAGCCGAATTCGGAGTTGGAGCGCATGATGGGCTTGCGTATGGGCGGAGGGGACATGGCGCCGGCGCGGCGGCTGATGCGGGACTGGTCAGCGGAGGCGGGGCGGTCGTCAGTCTTCTGGGCGCTTACCGCCCGGGGACGGACAGAGAGCCGTTCGCGCGTGGTGCGGCGAGGCGCGGCAATCGGGTCAGCGGCAGAAAGGTCGCCGGAATCGAGGTCAACTCCTCCGCCTTCAAACTTGTTTTCAGCTGTTTCTTCCCTGAGGATCTCTTCGGGTTCAAATCCCATGATATCTTTAGGCGTGCGGTGTACGAACGCCGCCTCCTTTCCGAAGTAATGTGTGGGGTAAATGGTTTATGACTATGTGACCGGCAGAAGGCGATGCCGCGCTATCTGCGCCGGCGTCGGCGCCAGCCTCTGGGAGGCGGGGTGTCCTGCGCGATGTCGTCGTCAAAGTGGTCGTTGTAATGCGGTTCCTGATGGGCCGGACGGCGGGGGACGGCGCTGCGGTCGTCGAAAAGATCGGGATACATTCCCTGATACTCCCGCTGGCGGCTGGCCAGCTCAACGCCCTCGCGGTAGCCCATGACACGGGCCTCCTCGTAGCGGCGGCGATCCTCCTCGTAGCGCTCCTGCCGGGAGGGAGGGGCGGCGCGGTGACTGCGGGCGCGCATGACCGATTCTTCATAACGGCGGCGTTCCTCGGCAGCCTGACGGGCACGGGCGGCCTCCTTGCGGCGGCGGTGGGCCCAGTCGAGGAAATCCTCTCCTTCCAGCACTCCGCGGTTCAGGTCGTGGAACCACGCGTCCACCAGACGGTCATCGGCGAAGTATTCCGGAGGTATCCAGCGCCCGCGGTAGTCGGTCTCGAGGATCTCCTGTATACGCTGGGGAGAGATGCCGTTCTGGCGGTTATACTCATTCTGGAACTGTCCTACCTCATCCGAATAAAGGCGCTCACGGGGAGCGATGTCGGCAACGCGGCGGAAGGGATTTTCCGGGTCGTATTCCACATCGTCGATGTAGTGGGCGCGGTAGGCCTCAGGCTCATCCTCGAGGTCGGAGGGGCTGGAAAGCTCGGTGTGCTGCTGGATCTCCGACCAGGAGGGGTCAAGGGAGGTAATGCGGCTCCAGTGACGGGTCTCCGATTCAAATTCCGGCAGCTGGCGGCTGTCGCTGTCAAGGCCGTACTGCTTGGGCATACGGGCGGAGCGAACCACCGAAAGGTCGCGCATATTGGGGACTGCGTCCTCCGGCGCGCGGTGAGAAACACCGTATATGTTCTTTCTCTTCTTTTTCTTCTTTTCTTCTTCGGGATCCTTGGGCTTGCGGCCGATCTCGGCGTCCATGCGCTCCTTGCGGCGCTGGCTTTCCCGGATGACCTGACGGGCCTCGGCGGTGTCGGCATCGGGGAGCATCTGTATCAGGGCGGCACGGCGCTCGGAAAGGGACTTTTCCAGACGGCGGGAGTCAAGACGGAGAGAACCGTCCCGACGGACACCCTGAGCCTCCTCCCGGGCAAGACGGCGATCGGCGTCCGTGAGGAAGGAAAGATCCTCCGGAGGGCTTTCAAGGTCGCCGGCCAGCACATCGTAGCGCTGCATGGTGCTCATGGGAGTGACCAGCTGTTCGTCCAGCCGTCCCTGAGGGCGGTATGTAGGGGAGTAGCTGAGCTCGCTGAGCTTCTTGAGGGAGATGGTATCGCCCATCAGATCCTTGCGCACATCCAGACGGAAGCGGGCTGTAGGCGGAGAGGAGCCGTCCTCCTCCTTGCCGCTCAGCTCACCGCGATGGAGATGGAAGGACTCGCGCTTGGCGCGCCAGTTGCCGGAACGCCAGCGCTCCCGGGCCTCGTCCATAATGACCGCGGCGCTGTATTTGTTTTCGTCACCCTCCTCAAGGTAAGGGTTGTCAAAGGTATATAAGGAATACTTGCCCATACGGTCACCTCCCGGACAGGGCTGTCAAAAAATATAAGTTAATGAAAATGCCTGTTTACTTGGGGTTGCGGGCGGAAATGCCGTTGCGCTGGCGAGCGGCTTCGTAAAGCACCACCGCGCAGGCGCAGGAGGCGTTGAGGGAGTTGATCCTGCCGTACATGGGCAGGGAGATGATAAAGTCGCACTTTTCGCGCACCAGTCGGCTCACGCCGCCGACCTCACCGCCGATAACCACGGCCAGAGGGCCGGTCAGGTCGGCTCCGCACCAGCTGTCGCCGTCCATGTCGGCGGCGCACACCCAGATGCCTCGCTTTTTCAGGTCGTCAATGCAGGAAGCGAGGTTGGGCACCCGCGCCACGGGAACATACTCCAGCGCTCCCGCGGAGGCCTTGCCCACCGTCCATGTAAGGCCGGAGGCACGGCGCTTGGGAATGACCACTCCGTGGGCACCCACCGCCTCGGCGGTTCGCAGAATGGCACCCAGATTGTGGGGATCGGACATACCGTCGGCGAGGATGATGAAGGGAGGCTCGCCCCGCTCCTCGGCCAGAGCGAAAAGGTCGGAAAGCTCGGCGTATTCGTGGGCGGCGGTGCTGGCGCACACGCCCTGATGCCGTCCTCCGGGACAGAGGGAGTCCAGCTTGACCGGAGAGACCTCCCGGACGGGAATTCCCCGCTCCCGGGCAAGCTCAACTATGACTCGCAGGCTGCCCTGTCGCTCGCCCTTGGCGATCATTACGCTGTCAATGGCGGTTCCGTGAAGAATGGCCTCGCGCACAGCGTTGCGTCCGGCTATGATATCGTTGCGCTGTTCGGCCGGCTCCCGGCGTTCAGCGTCGGTGTATTCTCTGTTGCTCAAAAGATTTATCCTCCAGTAAAAATAAAGAGACGGTGGCTCTTTGGCGAATATTTATTATATCATAAGGCTAAAGGCGAATATTTAACACATTGTTAATATTGCCGCGGGGTCAAAGGTAAAATCCGGTTATGAGCCGCTCTTTTCGGCGGCCAGACCGAGCTCAATAAGCTCGTCGAGCATGGCGGATATCTCTATGCCCGAGGGGCAGACCGCGCTGCAGGCTCCGCAGCCGTCGCAGCGGGAAAGACCGAGGCGGAGCGCCTGCTTTTTCGCGCCCCGTTCGTACAGCCGTACAGCCTCGGAGACGAAAACCTGCCGGGGACATATCTCGACGCACCGTCCGCAGGAAATGCAGCCCACGGATTTTTTTGGTATATCAAGGGAGGACATGGCGCATATGCCCCGGACACCCGGCATCACTGGGATGTCAAGACTGCCGCAGGTGACGCCGCGCATGGTGTCGCCAAGAATAACATATTTCGGCGCCCGCCGGAGCCCGGCCTCCCGCAGGATGTAGTCAATGGTGACGCCGGTGGGCACAACGATGTTAGCCGCGCTTTCCACGCAGTCGCCGCAGACGGTCACCACCGTTTCGGTCTGGGGCAGACCATCCCTCACGGCGAGGGAAAGGGCTCTCAGCGCCTGAACGCCGATGCGCAGCACCTTTCGGCCGCGGCAGCGTTCTTCCTCAAAGCGGGACCATGCGGGGTAACCGCCGGTGACAGTGCACACATCGGTAAAGCCGAAGTTGCCCACCACCGCCTCGAGGCTGATATCGCCGCTGTCGTATACCGCCAGCAGTGCTCTGCCGCCGTCGAGGGCCTTCAGCGCCATACCCACGCCGTCCAGAGCCTCGTCTCCGAATTCGGATACGGTCTTCAGGGCGCTGGAAATGTAAGGCGTGTCGTCAAGGGCGTCGGCAATGACCAGCTGGGCGTCCTCCTTCATGGCCTTCATTAATTTGTAATAAAGAGGCAGACCGTCCACCTCGTCGATGATGCAGGCGATGCGAGCGGCCTGGACTATACCCATGGGCGTCATGGAGGAGGGGTTGTGACCCTTCACGTCCAGCGAAGGCAGACTGTCGCGCACGGCGATGACCGCGCACAGCACGTTGCCCATCATGGGGTGCTCCTTGCGCTCGATGCGCAGCAGCTTGCCCGACACGGGCGAGACCACCCAGCTCTGGCTGTTGCGGGTGCGGGCCAGCATGGAATTTTTGGCTACGCTTTCGCCAACCCGGGGGATGGGCAGCATGGAGCCCGCGCCGAAGGCAAACAGCGGCACGGTCACGGTTTCCGGGGGCCGCAGGCGAAATAGCGGCCGGGAAAAAGACTGGGATTTATACTGAGCAAACCGCACGCCGTCGGCGGGATTCAGCTTCAATGGCATAACATACCTCTTGAACAAAAGGATTGGGTGGGATTATCTTAAAACATACGGCACGGGTTTTCATCCGGCCTATTACAGTTTCAGGGGGTAGAGAAAAATGACAATTGAGATCATCGGCAAGCTGGAAAACGGACGGGTGCTGGTCACCATGGAGGCCGCCGAGCTGGACGGCTACGGCGTGACCTTTTCGGCCATGAGCCTTGGAGACCCGTCCACCAGAGTCCTGCTGAGCGACCTGATCGCCATGGTCACTCGCATGGGTCTGCGGGGAGAGGGCGAGCCGGTGCGAATAGACTGCGCCCGGGCGGAGCACGGACGGTGTGTTCTTCTTATCTCAAGGACAGAGGAAAACGCTTATTACTTTGAATCCAGTGATGATGTCATCTCAGCCCATCTGGCTCAGGCGCTGCCCGAGGGCAGGCTCAGCCGGGATGAACACGGATGGCGCTTTGAGCCGTCAGCGTCCCTCAGCGAAGGAGAGGAGCGGCTGCTGCTTGAATTCTGTCTGCCCCGGGGACAGGCTCAGTAGCGCTCGACGGCGTCGGAAAGCCGACGGAAGGCGGAGGCCATGTCCTCCTGAGCGAAAACAGCGTTGCCGGCCACCAGCAGATCAGCGCCGGCCGCCGCAGTGGAGGCGCAGTTTTCCGCGTTGATGCCGCCGTCGGCAGAGATGATAAGACCGCTGTTGCCCGCCTTTTCCGCCATAGCGCGGACAAGAGGGAGCTTTTCAACGCAGTGGGGAATAAGGGACTGGCCGCCGAAGCCGGGCTCCACCGTCATGACCAGAACCAGCCCGAGACGGTGGATAAAGGGCGAAAGAGCCTCCACCGGGGTGCCGGGCTTGATGGATACGCCGGCGGTAACTCCCCGGCGCTCGATGGCGTCAAGACACTCCTCCACCGGGTCAAGGCTTTCCACATGGACGGTGACCATGTCGGCACCGGCGTCGCAGAAGTGGTCGATCATGGCCAGCGGGTGCTGAACCATCAGGTGCACATCGAACTTCACATCGGGAAGCAGCGGGCGGAACTTGCTGATGAGCGACCAGCCGAAGGTCATGTTGGGCACGAACTGCCCGTCCATGATGTCGAGGTGAAGCACTTTGGCTCCGCAGTCGCTGAACCGCTGGATCTCGCGGTCAAGGCGCATGAAATCGGCGGACAGCAGAGAAGGGGCAATAACAGACATACACAATCTCCCTATTGTATTGATTAGTAAAAGCATTATAACACGGAATGAGCCGCATTTCAACCGACAAACCGTTCCCGGAGCAGTTGACGCAAAAAAGGAAAAAAGGTATAATAGCCTCGAAATACAGGTGACGAACCGCCGCTTTGGCGAAAAATGGTTCGCGCCGGCAAAGGGAGTACCGATGAACAATCAGCGAAACAACGGCCGCCGCGAGGGCGGACAGTATGATTACCGGCCGCGTCAGCAGGTGAACGATTACCGCGGCGCTCCGAGACAGCAGGGCTATGTGCCTCAGAAGGTGCGCGGTCAGGGTGACGACAGAACCTTCACTCTGATTGCCCTGATATGCGCTCTGGTGGCGGTGATTGCCGTGTTTTACATATCCTGCAGTATGTGTGCCCGCTGCGGCAGGGAACCGGTGCTTCCCGAGCCTCAGCCGACCCAGCCAGCCGCGCCGGAGATCGCCACGGTGAGGGTCACCTTCCCCGAGGGCAACAACATCCGCCAGTACGGTCAGCGTCTGGAGGAAAACGGCGTGTGCTCGGCCTCGGACTTTTACAACACCATGAACAGCGTGGACTTCTCCGCGGAATATGATTTCCTGCCCTCCTTTGAAAAGCTGGACGACAGAGAATATCACCTTGAAGGATATCTGTTCCCCGACACCTATGATTTCTATGTGGGCGAGGCTCCCGATTCGGTCATCCGGCGCTTCCTCAACAATTTTGACGCCAAGATCGGCGATGAGCTGCGTCAGGCGGCAAAGACCACGGGGGATTTCTACAACACCGAGACCGACCTTGACGCCATTATTATCATGGCCTCCATCGTGGAAAGGGAGATCAATGTGCCCGCCGAGATGAATGGCGTGGCGGCGGTGTTCTGGAACCGCATCAAGTATCCCGGCGGCACGGTGAACGGCTCGGCCACCGGCGGATACTTCCAGTCGGACGCCACCAAATACTATCCCTATGTTTTCAACGTTGACACCGTCCCCGAGGGCTTTGTGAGCGACTACAACACCTTCAATGTCAAGGGTCTGCCCAAGGGCCCCATATGCTGCCCCAGCTATGACGCCATCGTCGGTTCCATCAATCCAGACCACGAAAACGGCAGCTTCTTCTTCTACACCGACATCAACAAGAAGGTGTATTACGCGGTGACGCTGGCCGAGCATCAGAAAAACTGGAAATACTGCGTGGATAACGGTCTCAATCCGTGGTAAAAAATAACGAATGATATAAGAGGTGCGCAATGATAATCAGCAATGACGGTGAGCTGGTGCTCACGCCCATCGAGGGAGATTTTCCTCCGGAGCTGGAGGACATTTACGAGAGTGCCTCGGCCGAGTTTTCCGGCTTTGCCGGAAAGGGCCCGGCTGTGACGCGCAGAGGACTGCGGCCCGGACAGGGAAGCGTGCTGAACGCCAGAAAACCGGAAAATCTGGAGCACCTTGCTCTGTCGGTAGGCACGGTCACGGTGGGCTTTGTCTCCCTTTACCGTGATTTTCCCGGCAAGAGCTTCGTGGAGCTGCTGTTCATGTACATCGCTCCCGCCGCCCGCCGCATGGGCAGCGGAACACGGGCGCTCAACGCTCTGTGTGAGTATTTCCACGAGGCCGGCTATGGCAGTGTCCGTGCCCGGGTGGGTCTTGACGAGCGGGAAGCCATGCGCTTCTTCTACCGAGCCGGCTTTACCACGCCGCTGGCTCTGGAGCCGGCAGCAGACCTGGGCGACGAGGATTTTGTGGCGCTCACTCTGGAAAAGGACAGCGCATTCAGATGATAACATGACAGAAAGCCCTCCCGGCCGCTGAGAACGAGCGGTCGGGAGGGCTTTTGACGTTGGAAGAAAATTATCGTTGGCTCCGCGGCGCGGGCAGCGGGATGCGGCCCAGTTTTTTCTTCAGCTTGCCGCCAAAGCGGCCGAGTATCGCGATAAACGCCTTGTACTCCGGCGTTTTGCGGAACAGCAGCACGATGGCTCCGTTGGGAACGATCACGCACAGCGCGCAGAGAACCGCAAAGCGCAGGTAGCGGTTGAAATCGGGAAGCAGCCAGCCCAGCAGGTAGGTTGCCGCGGCACTGCCGGCGGTGACCAGAGCGTAGATGGCAAAGAGCTTCAGATAATCGGATACCGGGCGCTTGAATACGTGCTTGTACACCAGCCACGGGTCAAACCACTGGAGGGTGAGCAGGCTGGAAACGATGGTGGCCAGCTTTACACCGATTATGCCCCACTCGGCTCCATAGCTGCCGCCCAGCCATCTGGCAAGGACGAAGGACAGCACGATGTTGATGACCAGCATGGCCACCGGGCGCAGCCGTCCTTCGGCGAATAATCCGTTGGAGGTGCGGAAGGAGGTTATGGGGTGTATAAAGCTGCTCAGGTACACCGAGGCCACCAGCACCGACACCAGCAGCTGGGACTTGACATACTGCCCGCCCAGCCAGATCTCCACAAAGGGATTGAGAAGAACCACAAGGGAGGTGCAGCAGAAGCACAGAATCCAGAAGCTGGTGAACAGAAGGGTGCGGAAGGTGGTGTACTGCCGGTCCTTGTCCGACTCCGCGGCAAGGTTGCCCACGCTGGGAGTGGCGGAGTTGTAGAACTGGTTGATAAGAGCCTGCAGCTTGGTGGTCACAAGACGGTAGTTGGAAACATAGGCCACCCAGATGCTGCCGAACATGGAGGAGATGACCACGCTGTCGATGCCGGAGTTGATGGTGGTGCTGAATTTGTAGATCATCAGCGCGCGGATGTCCTTGAATATCTTTTTGCGCTCATCCTCGGGCAGCTCCTCGCCGCTGTATTCTTCTATCTGCGGGTGCAGCCGGTCGGCGGTGCGTGATATTATCACGTTCTCTGTCCGTGTGAGGATTATGCCCACGATGAGATAGAGAATAAAGCAGAAGGAATACTTCGAGAACGCGAAGAGGATGATGCACTCAATGACCACCCGGGCCACCGAAATGACCATCTGAACCCGGGAGGCGTATCTTTGCTCCTGATGGGCTGTGAGAATGGCCGATTTGTAGATAAAGAGATAAGATACCGCCGAATTGATGACATACAGAATGTATATCAGCGTCAGCTGGCCGAGGATCTGGTCGCGGATGGCGGGATTGGACTGGTCGATCTTGTCGGCGGGGACAAGTATGTGCAGAAAGGGAACCACGCACAGTCCGGCTCCCAGCACCACGGCGGCCACAATGCGGTAGGCCTTCTTGTAGAAATTCATTATCATGGCCGTATGGCGGTGGTCGCCCTGGGCCACGGGCTTGTAGAGCGCGTAGGTTATGGCGCTGGATATGCCCAGCTCGGAGAAGGACAGCATGGTCAGGATATCCGTAAACAGGCTGGAAACTCCGGTGTAGGCAATACCGATGGTGTGGATGAACACCGTGCGCATAATAAAGCCGGAAAAAATATTGATCACCTTGGCGGCTATTCCGGCGGTGGTGTTCAGCGCGGTGTTGGCCACGCGGGATGTTTTTGCCATCAGTGTTTCTCCTTAAACGCGGGCTTGGTCAGCGGCTGGTGTAGTAATAGCCGATGCCCTCGATGGGTACGGCGGCGGGAGATTTCCAGTAGATCCAGCCGGTGTCCTTGGTGGTCCAGCCCTCGCCGTATTTTTCCTTCAGCAGCCGCTCGGGCTCGGAGGGAATGGGAATGGGATGGCCGTCCACCTCGAGGGTCTTGGTGCCGGTTATGGGGGAATAGGTCATCTCAACGATGTTGCGGGTGGCGCGGCCGTAGACAATGTCCGGGTCGCGGTAGAAGAGCCACGTGCGGCTGTATTCCGGAGTGACCTCGTAATAGTTGAAGTCGCACTTGATGCGGTGGCCGTTGAGGTCGTAATAATAGGAATCCTCCACTATGCGGCTGCCCATGTAGTAGCTGCGCCAGTGCCTGAAGCCGTCGGCGATGAGGGCGTCGTGGAAGACCTGATGGGGAACATCGCCGAGGATGATGCCCATGTCGAGGTCAATGTCGTGGCTCATGAATCCGCCGTCACGGACAAAGCCCAGCAGCGTTCCGAAGTCGGCGAAGAGCACCACGCCCGAACGGTCGGCGGTGGCTTTGGCCCGGGCGATGAGGTCGTAGCCCACGGCGCGCAGGGCGGCAGCCTTCTGGTCGGCGGTGCTGTCGGCCTTCTTTTTGCGCAGAACAGCGGCGAAATCCTTGGCCTTGTTCTTGATGGCTCTGACCGATTCGGAGGACTTGAAGGGCAGAAGCACCAGCAGGCTGATAAGGGAGCGATGGCGCTTGAGGAAGCGGGAGAGCCGCTTTTCCTTGCTTAGTCCGGCCACCAGCTTCTTCTGCTGCTTTTTCCAGCCGGGGAAGTGGGTGTCGAGATAATCAAAGGCGGTTCTGATATATTTAAGAGCCAGCTTTTTATCCTTCGAGCCGATAAGGGCGTAGTAGCGGAAGGTTATGTGGCCGAAGATGAGCTGGGAAATGGTGTCGCGGTATATCTCGTCGTAGCCCTCGAGGCCTTCGTAGAAGGTGCGCAGGCTGTCGCAGGACTTAAAGATATCGAAGAGGTTTTCGTTCTTGAGGGTGGTGATGGCGCCCGGCCGCTCCCGACGGTAGAAATAGTAGGGAACGGGGATATACTCCACCCGGTTGGCGTAGGAGAGCAGATTGTACACCATGGCCGAATCCTCAAAGCACTGACCCACGGGGAAAAGCAGACCCGAGCGCTCAAAGAGCTCCCGGCGGTAGATCTTGTTCCACGCGTAGGATTTGACGAGGATGAGCTGCTCGGGACATTCCCTTATGCTCTGACCCCATGTGCAGCCCTTGGGAGACTGATTGTAGTCGTACCGGCCGTCGTCCCACACCGACATGAACATACAGGTCACCACATCGGCGTCCTTTTCCGCGGCGTGGCGGAGCATGGCCTCGAACATTTCCGGGCTGACAAAGTCGTCGCTGTCCACAAAGGCGATGTATTCGCCCTCGGCCCGGGCAAGGCCGTAGTTGCGGGCGTCGCTCAGGCCTCCGTTTTCCTTGACAAAGGGGCGGATGATGTGGGGGTATCGGGCGGCAAAATCGTCGATTATGGCCTGCGAGCCGTCGGGAGAGCCGTCGTTCACCACGATGACCTCGTAATCCTCCGCGGTCTGGTTCACAAGAGAATCCAGACACTGCCGCAGATATTTTTCCACATTGTATACTGGGACGATTACGGATAATTTCCTGCTCATTATTTCATTTCCTTATTAGTTTGGTTTTATTCCGTCCAGAGCCTTTTCTATCATGTCGGCGATGCGCTGTGTGCTTCGGCCGTCGCAACTGCCCACCAGATCCTCCCTCAGGGAGTCAAGGGCGGCGGAGTCAAAGGCGTTCCGGCGGATGACCGACAGCAGCTCCTCCGCTGAGCGGAAGGAGAGAGAGGGATAATGCTCCTCCGGGTCAACGTTCAGGCCGCAGTCGGCCTTGTAGCGGTCGATGTCGGGAACATAGAAAAGCAGAGGCTTTCCGGCAAGGGCGGCCTCGGCTGAGGTGCCGCTGTAGTCGGTGACCACAGCATCGGCAAAAAATACGGAGTCCTGAGAAGAAAAGGCGCTGTCTGTCAGGATGCCCTCCCGGGGACGCAGCTCAGTGTTAAGGTCGACGGGATGGAGGCTGACAAACAGCAGCTCACGTTCCGGGTCAATGGCCTCGACCAGCTCCTCGCAGGGAACGGCCGAGCCGCGGCGCATGGTGGGCACATAGGAGATGATCCTTTTGCCCTCCGCTTCGGGATGGGCGGCCAGAAAGCGGCGGCGCACAGCGTCGCCGTCGGTGGCCAGAAGCTTGTCGGAAAGGGGAAGGCCGAGGGCGTATATCTTCTCCATGGGCTGGCGCATGGTCTGAGCCAGAACGGAGCGCATACTCTCGCTGCCGGCGATGACCGCGTCGTAGCCGGCGTGCATACGCATGGCCTTGGCTGTCACCGGGTCGGTGCCCTCCGGCTTGCCCACGGTCTGCCAGCCGAACTGCTTGATGATGGTCAGCGCGTGCCATATCTGGATGACCGTAAGCTCTTTTCCGTGGCGCAGCATACTCACCGGGATGCAGTAGGTATCCACTACGGCGACCTTGGAGGCGGCGAGGGCTTTGAGCTGGGCGTGAAGCTCCTTTATGTAGCCAAGGCCGATCTCGGCCTTAGCGGCTCGCTTGCAGCAGAATATCTGCCTTGTCTGAGGGCGGCGAGCGGCTAATTCGGCCGAGATAAGCTGAAATTCAACGGTGGGGCTGTCGGCCTCGCGGCTGATGAAGGCCACGCAGTCACCTCTGGGCACGAAAAGCCGCACAAGGGCGTACCACACCGCCAGAGCGGCGCCCATGAGCCGCAGACAGAGTGCTTTTATCATTTTCACGGGACAAACCTCAATCGCTGCCTTCCGCGCCGAAGTGGTGCTTGATGACCTGCTTGTCCTCGGGCGGCGGGGTCATGTAATCGCCGTAGATGGTGGTCAGCACGGCGTCGTAGCCCGAGGGAACGGGCATTTCAAAATCCTCAAAGGGCACAAAGACCGGCCGCTCAAAGGCTTCCTTCGGGAAGGTTTCCTTTTCCACGGGATAGTAGCTGGCCCAGTTGACGACATAGGCGTTGTGGGGAGAATTGAACTTTGTGTGCAGCTTTTCGAGCCGGCGGTGCAGACCTTCAACGGTGTATAAGTTTCCGAGGAACTTCACGATCCGGTCGGTGAGAGTCCTTGCTTCCACGCAGCCCAGCTTGCGGGTTATCATTCCCCGGTAGAAGCGTATCTTCCGGCTGTTGAGGCGCTGGGCGACAGAGGCTGCCGCCGGAACGCTGTCCAGAGGGAAAATATCTATCAGCGGGCCGTTGTTTTCGGTGAGGTGGGCAATATGCAGCTGCTGGAATTTCTTGTCGCCGGTCAGCAGCCGCACCTTGATAAAGGGCGACCAGTAATTCTTGACGGTGGTGCTGTGCTGCACCTCGTATTTGCTGCCCAGAGCGGCGGGAGCGAGCTCGAGAAAACGCCGGTAATCCTCCCGGGGCATAGCCAGATCCACATCGTCATCCCAGGGGATAAAGCCGTGGTGCCGCACGGCGCCGATGAGGGAGCCTTCGGCCATGAAAAAGCGCAGGCCGTTTTCTCTGCATACCCGGGAGATGTCCTGCAGCATACCAGTCTCTATCAGCTGCAGCTCTCTTATCTGCTCAAGGGCTTTTTCTTTGCTTAACTCAGCCATTCTGACCTCCGCGGGCAAAAATCGCCCTGTACATGGCCTTCAGCTCGTCCTCGTCGGGCAGAACGGGGTTGTTGCCCAGACGGGTGGGGTTGACCGAAGCAGCCAAGGTTTCCAGCTGCTCCTCGGAGCATTCGGGAGGGGCGGGCATTTCAAGGGCGTCGTAGATTATCATAAAGCCGTCAAGGCCGCCGATGTACATACTCAGAGCGGTCATAATGGCGGAAAGGTGGGCCTTTCCGCGCGGGTCTTTGCAGCGGCTTGTGTTGTTGGCGATGAACTTCCACACCTCGGGCAGGCACAGCGCCACGGCGGCGCCGTGGGGAATGCCGAAAAGGGAGGTGATCTTGTAGCTCATGGCGTGGGCGGCGGTGGTCTGGGTGATGTTTATGGCCTTGCCGGCGAGGTTGGCCGCCTCGCATATCTTAGCCGCGGCGCGGTCGTCGCCCTTGAGGTAATCGGAGTAATTCTCCACGATGAGATTCATGGCGGTGAGAGCCAGCTCCATGCTGTCGGCGCCGGAATTGACCGACCACAGAGATTCAATGGCTTGACAGAGAGCGTCCAGCAGGGTGGCTTTTTTCTGCCCTAGAGGCAGAGTGGAAAGCAGGGAAGGGTCGAGCACAGCGCAGTCGGGCAGAATGCTGTCGTGGGTGACCGACTGCTTGACGCCGTTGCAGTATATCACCGCGAAGCGGGTGGATTCGCTGCCGGTGCCGGCGGTGGTGGGGATGGCGGCCAGCGGCACGGGATTGAAGCGATGGGTGACCTCAAGATAGTTTTCCGCAGGCTCACCGGCGGAGAACAGCTTGATGGCCTTTGCGGTGTCCATGGCACTGCCGCCGCCTATGGCGACGATGATGTCGCAACGCTCGGAGCGCATCAGCTCAACGCCCTTGACGGCGTCCTCATATCTGGGGTTGGGAGAGAAATCGGAAAAATACACCGCGTTCTTCAGCGTGCCGCGCAGCTCGTCGGCGACGGAAAGGCAGTCAAAGGCGGAGTCACACACCACCAGCGGCTTTTTGGCGTGATAGAGGGAGAGGATATCATTCACTGCCTCAACGGCACTGCCGCGGTATATCCGCTGTTCCCGGAAATCGAAGGGGCGGATCTCGGCAGAGACACGCTCCAGATCCTCGGGGCAGTCGATCTCGTCGATAAAATAGCCCTCGTAGGAAAATTCCTTTACGCTGAGGGAGGGGAAGATCTCGTTCATGGCGTTTTCGGCATACACGCCGGTCTCGCCCTTGTCCACAAACTCGCAGACCTTGTCTATCCACGCGCCGACGGTGGTTTTGCTCAGCTTGTACATGGGCTGGAAGGCAAAGCAGTCCTCGTCAAAGATCTTTACCGAGACCTCCTGCACGCAGCCGTCCTTTATCCGGGCCTTGAAGTCCTTTTCGGGCAGGGATTTGGCGCGGTTGACGGTGGCGCAGTCGGCGTCCTCGCAGGCGAGCACCGCCTCAAGAAGGGCGCGGTCGAAAACAAGGTCACCGTGGAGCATGACCACATCGTCGTTCATGTGCTCCCGGGCAAGGTACATGGAATATATGTAGTTGGTGCTGTCGTACACCGGGTTTTCAACGAAGGTAAAGGTGCAGTGGGAAAGATGGGGAGCGCGGGCTGCCTCCATGAGCTGCTCCTTGAAGGGGCCGACGGTCACCACGAAGTCGGTGATGCCGCACTGGCTGAGCAGCCGCAGCTGGCGCTCGAAGATGCTTTCTCCGCTGGCTATGCGCACCATGGACTTGTGGCCGCACTCGGTGTATTTGCCCATGCGCTTGCCAAGGCCGGAGTTGAATATTACAGCTTTCATCAGAATGATATCCTCCAGTTGCCGGGATTATCCGCGTTTTGCGGCAAATTTGGCCATCATATCCTCTTTGTTCTGCCGGGGCGTGGTGGTGGGGCGGCCCAGGTCGTCCCGGGAGCCCTGACGGGTTTTGAGAATAAGAGCGGTCTTGCCCTTTGCGCGCAGGACGGCCATGGCTTCGGCGATCTGCCCGGCGGTTTCCGCCTCGATCACCTGCTCAAAGCCCACGGCGCGCAGAATGGCGGGAATATCAACATCCATGCCCACGGTGGGCTGTCCGCCGACCGATTCGTGGGCGCCGTTGTTGTTGAGGATGTATTTGAAATTATCAGGAGCGTTCTGGGCGATAACGGCAAAAGAGCCCATGTGCATCAGGAAGGAGCCGTCGCCGTCTACGCACCACAGGTTGCTGTCGGTGCCCAGAGCGGCGCCGAAGGCGATGGAGGCGGTGTGGCCCATGCCGCCCACGGTGAGGAAATCGTTGGCGTGGCCTTCTCCCCGGGCTTCTCGCAGCTCGAAGACCTCCCGGCTGGTCTTGCCGGTTGTGGAAACCACGAAATCGTCATCGGTGAGATTATCCAGAACGGCAGCCAGTGCCTCTTCACGGGTCATGGTCAGGCTGCTTTCCGCCTTGGCCATGGAATAGGGAGAGAAAATGCCTTTGCGTACCACAAGGGCGTAGGGCTTGTTCTCGTTTCTCATGTAGTGAACGGCGCGGTCGAGCTGAGCGGCCCAGTCGTCGCCGAGTATCTCATACTGCACGCCCATGGTCTCGAGGAGGGGAAGAGTGACCTTGCCCTGCTTTTTGTGCTGGGGCTCGTCCTTGATTCCCGGCTCGCCTCGCCAGCCGATGACAAGCAGCATGGGCACGGAGTAGACATCCTCGTCGGCAAGGGACATGAGAGGATTGACGATATTGCCCTCGCCGCTGTTCTGCATATACACAACGCCGTATCTGCCGGTGGAAAGATGGTAGCCCAGCGCCATGGCGGCGGAGCTGCCTTCGTTGGCGGCGATGATATTGCGTTCTTTGGGGCTGTTTTCGGTGATGCAGGCGCACAGATTCTTCAGCAGAGAATCGGGAACGCCGGTGAAAAAGTCCAGTCCTCTTTCCACGAGGGAATCATAAAAATTTCTGGTATCTATCATTGCGCGGCCTCCGTGACTCAGTTTTCGGTGGGGATCAGCTTGAGAACGTCCTTTATGGACAGACACACATCGTCCACTTCCTTGCTGCGGCCGCACTCGAGGATCTTCTGAGCGGTGCTGACCATGGCGGGATAGGCGCTTCGCAGCAGGTGGTTGGCGTAGATGATGATGTTGCCGCCGATCTCGTGCAGCTCCTCCTCGGTGAAGTGGTTGTAGGAGGTGGGGACGAAGATCACGGGGACATCGGCAAACTCGGCGCGGAAGCGCTTCATGAACTCGATTATCTCCGAGCCGTCCTTGTGGCGGCTGTGGATCATGATGCCGTCGGCACCGCCCTCGGAAAGGTAGACGCGGGCCCGCTCCATCGCGTCGTCAATGCCCATGCCGGCGATGAGGCTTTCCAGCCGGGCGAAGATCATGAAATCGCGGGTGGTCTGGGCCTGCTTGCCGGCGTGTATCTTGCGGGCAAACTCATGGGGATCGTCCAGCACCTGCTTGGCGTCGGTGCCGAAGAGGGAATTCTGCTTCAGACCGGTCTTGTCCTCGACGATGATGGCCGAAACGCCCAGCCGCTCGAGGGTCTTGACGGTGTAGACGAAATGCTCGATCTTTCCGCCGGTATCGCCGTCAAGAATGATGGGCTTGGAGGTGACCTCCATGATCTCGTTTATGGTGTTTATGCGGCTGGTCAGATCCACCAGCTCGATGTCCGGCTTGCCCTTGAAGGTGGAGTCGCACAGGCTGCTGACCCACATGGCGTCAAACTCCCTGACCGAGGTGCCGGATTCCACGCGGGTGTTTTCCACGATCAGGCCGGAAAGGCCGTTGGAGGCTTCCATGACCCGTACCCAAGGCTTGAGCTTGAGCATACGGCGCAGCTTGCCCCGGCGGATGTCGGGAGTGCGGTCAAGAGATGCCAGCCGGCGCTCGATCTCGGTGGCGGAAACGCCTACGGTATAAGGCACTTCGATAAGCTGTCCGCCGTATTCGGCCAGAATGTCAATTACCTCCTGACGCACGCTGAGCTGCACGCCGCTCACCCAGTCGTCGCCGTGGACGACATAGTCGGGCTTCAGCTGACGCAGATTGTCGGCGTAGGAGAGGGATTCCTGCCGCACCACCCGGGAAACGCCCTTCAGGTTGGCAAAGAGCTTTGCTCGGGTCTCGTAATCCAGCATGGGCAGGCGCTTGTAGGTGGCCACGGCCTCGTCGGAGAGCACGCCGACGATGACCTCGCCCAGCTTGGCGCCCTCCTCGATAATGTGAAGATGACCGCCGTGGATAATGTCGGCGGAAAAGGCGATATATACCGTTTTGCTCATAGGTTCTGAGCCGTCCTTTCATATTAAAAAGCGCAAAAAGCACATGATAACTCATTATGTCGTATTTTACGCCCGCGGCCGCGGAATGTCAATGTGAACACAAGCCAAAGATGGTTACAAAGAAGTAACTAAATGAGCGAAATAAACGAAGAAACAGCCGAACAAGAAGCCGGAAAGAACGGCGAAGGTTGATTTGCGCAATGTTAAACGGAGCGTATGGTTTCGGCTTTATTGACTTTGGGGTGACAATATAATATAATTGTCGACGAACAAAGTAGAGCGCTATTGTCAAAAAACCTATTGCTTCAAGGAGATGCATCAATGAGCGGAGTAGTCGGAATGATTAATTTGTCTTCGGCCGCAAATCCGATTGACAACGAAAATATACTTGATTTTGACCGGGCAGTGGCGGCTCAGGGACACAGGGGGCCGGACGGCACAGGTTCATGCGCCTTTGTTTTTGGCGGCCAGTGGGGGCCGGAGTGGAGGGAAGAGGCCTCTTCTCTGGCCGGCGACCGCAAGTTTGACGGCATAATCGGTTTCAACCGGTTTATCGCAAAGACGCCGACGGCCGAGACCGAGCAGCCCTTTATCTCGCGCGACGGGAAATACATAGTGGCCTTTGACGGAGAACTGTATAACCGGGAGGAGCTTTCCGCTCTGCTTGGCGGCAGAGGCTATGAGCTGAGAACAGGAGCCGACGAGGAGCTGGTGCTCGGTCTGTATATGGAGTACGGCATCAGCAAAGCCCTTTCCCTGCTCAACGGAATGTTCGCGGCGGCAATTGTGGATCTGGCGGAAAGAACCTGTGTGCTGGCAAGAGATCGTCTGGGCATCAAGCCTATTTACTATTCCGTTTGCCGCGGGCAGCTGCTGTTTGCCTCGGAGCTGAAGTGCTTTACCTTCTTCCGGCAGTTTGAAAGGGAGCTGGATCTGGACGCGTTCAACGCCAGACTGATCTTCTCACGGCCCTCGGATAAGGTTCTGTTCAAAAATGTGGAAATGGTCAGGCCGGGTGAATATGTTGCCGCGGCCTTCGACGGGAGCGTCAGCGCGCACAGCTACTTCGACATCAACGGCTATGAGCGGTCGGCGGCTTATACCAGCACCGCCGAGGCCATGGCCGACCTCGGGGATATCATCGAAGAAGCCGTCGGCAGACAGCTGGACTTCGACGCCCCATTTGTTACTCAGGTGTCCGGCGGCATTGACTCGACGCTGGTCAACTATTATGTGAAGAAAATCAAGGGAGACAGCTTCCGGGACGGAATCTCCATAATCGACGATGCCGGACACGAGGGAGAAGAGTACTGGATAGACCGCGTTGCCGACGCGTTTGGACTGAATCTGCGGAAGCATCAGCTGGACGACAGCTTCTTCATGGAGCACTATATGAACCTTGTGTGGCACAACGACGCCCCGCTGTACAAGCCCTATTTCACCTCCTTCTACAAAATGGCTCATTCCGCCAGAGACACGGCAAAGATTATGCTGAGCGGTGAGGGCGCGGACGAGACCGCCGGCGGTTACGGACGCTTTGCGGCGGGAGCGTTCCAGCCCTTCTTCACCAAAAATAATCTGACCGGCACATCCATGAAGCCCTATCCCGGATATGCCCAGTACGCCGTGTGCTCCGACTCAACCATCACCGGCTTTACCGTTCTGGGTCACGACAACACACAGGAGCTGCTGGAAGAGCAGTATAATATTTTTTCTTCCTTTACCGGCAGCAATTTTGAAAAGCAGCTCAAATACGAGACCCGATGCAGACTGCCGGAGTCCTTTATGCGGCAGGAGAAGATGGCCTCGGCAAACTCCATCGAGATCCGCGTGCCGCTGGTAGACAACAAAGTGTATGATTTCATAGCGACATTGCCGGAGTCCATGCTGCTTGCGTTTGTTTCCGGCTCACCGCTGGGTCTTTCAGAAAATCCCTTCGAGTGGATTCAGGGCAAGTATATCCTGAAGGAGCTGTGCGCTGAAAAAATGGGACGGGATTTCGCGTACAGAAACAAGCAGATTATCATCTTCGACGAGCGGAGCATAATCAAGTCCGATGGCTTCCGCTCGCTGTTCTACGAAAAGATCCTTCCCTCCATGCGCGCCAGAGGACTGGTGGACAGCGGAGCGGTGGAGGAGTGGTACGGAAATGTATCCCGCATCAGCCAGCGTGACTTCAACATTATGTGGAGGGCGATAGGACTGGAAAACTGGTGCCAGCTTTTCCTTGACAGATAGAGCCTATTCGGTCCCCATATACCGGAACTGACCGGCCTTGGCTTTTGCTGAGGCCGGCTTTTTCTTTGGCAGAAGGGGAGGAAGATGGTTCTTGTTGCAAATTTGCGAAAAATCGGATATAATTACAAATTGAGTAAATATGCCGCAAGGGCAATCAGCATACGGAGGTCAATATGCCGGGAAGAAGACCGCACACACAATACGGCTCCAGAGGCGTCCCGCGTAAGGATGAACGGCGGGCGCCGAGCGGCTCGCCGCCAAGAAAATTCAAGCGCAGTCCGGTGGCTTTCATAGCCCGTCTGGCTGTGATAGCTTTGCTGGCTGCCGGAGTGGTATTCAAGCTGATGGAGGGCGGAGGGTATTATATCGCCTCCATCAGCCTCGATAAGGAATCGGTCAGTCTGTTCGTGGGCGAAAGTCTGACCATGGAGGCCAGCACCGTTTCCTTCGGCAAGGGGGAACAGCAGCTCGAGTGGAGCAGCGCCGCGCCGGAGGCCGCGTCGGTGGATGAGACCGGAACTGTGCAGGCGCTGGCGGCCGGACAGACCACAATAACCGTTGCCGACGCCCGGTCGGGCAGGCAGGCTCAATGCGAGGTCATGGTATACGACACCGACCAGATGGTGCTGGGTTTCTACCAGACCACCATGGGCGTGGGGGAGCAGAGCTCACTGACAGTGCAGATGGGCGCCCAGAGCACCGGAGCGGCGGAGTTTGTCAGCTCGGACAGCGACATCGTCGCGGTGGATGAGGTCGGTCGGCTCAGCGCGGTGGCTCCGGGAACCACACAGATCACCGTTTCCTCCCGGGGTTTTGAGGACGCCTCCTGCGAGGTGACCGTTCTGCCGGCACCTACGGCCATCGAAATATCCTCCTCGGGAAATATGTGCGCCGGGGAGACAAGAACGCTGACCGTTTCCATGAGCGACCTTGAATTCAGCTCGGCCATGGAATATTCCAGCAGTGACCCGTCGGTGGTGACAGTGGACGGCGAAGGCACGGTCAAGGCGGTGGCTCAGGGCTCGGCATCGGTGACGATAAAGGCCCACAACGGAGTGTCCTGCACCCTGCCGGTGACGGTGGGCAAGGAGCCCTCATCCGTGGAGGTGGACGATAAAATCACCGTATACAGCGGCCGGCCGATAAAGCTCGGAGCGACGGACAATACCGGTTCCTGCGAGGAGTATTACTATGTGTCCTCCGACCCGTCGGTGCTGATGGTGGGTGAGGACGGCCTGCTCCACGCCCTCAAGCGGGGCAGCGCCACCGTTACCTGCACCAGCTACAACGGCAAGAGCGCCGACTGCAAGGTGACCACGCGGATCGTTGATTATCAGAATCCCTATTCTTCCCAGATAGTCTTTGACAACATCGCCGCGCTGGAGGCTACATATCCCGATATCATAAAAACCAGCAGTATAGGCAAAAGCGTTCAGGGCAGGGACATCACTCTGCTCACCCTCGGAACCGGCGAGCGCAAGGTGCTGATCGTGGCGGGCATACACTCCAAGGAGAGCATCGCCGTGACCTTTACCATGCGCTGCATCGAGGAATACGCCCAGGCGATGACGGCCGGGAAGAATGTGGGCAGGTACAATGTCAAAAAGCTGCTGAGTGAGTTTACCATCTACTTCGTGCCGCTGATGAATCCGGACGGAATGGATATTTATCTTGGGCTGGAGCAGCCGGAATACACCGACCAGCCTCTGACCGAAGAGGAACTCTCCGACTTCAAGAATAACGCCAACGGAGTCAACCTCAACCGCAATTTCCCCTTTGAGTGGGGACACGAGAAGGTGAACACCACCACTCCCGACTCAAGATCCTATGCCGGTGCCTCCGCCGCCTCCGAGCCGGAGACTCAGGCGCTCATAGCCCTCTGCGAGGCCAACGAGTTTGAGTGGATGTTCAATATGCACTGCAAGGGACACATGGTCTTCTATCAGGACGAGGTCAACGAAACCACCCAGCAGTCCATAAATATGGCTGCCCGTCTGGCCGGACGGTGCGACTTCGTTCTCAACGACGAGTCCACGCCCTACGAGATAAGCGGCGGCTTTGAAAACTGGTTCCGCAAGCAGTACGGAAAGGCCGGACTGTGCGTTGAGATGGTGGAAAGCAAATACAGCATCGCGGTAAACCATGCCTTTGACAGAAAGGTACAGTGGGACATTACAAAGGGAGTGTTCCTGATGTGCCTCGGACAATAGAAACTATACTGAAAAAACAAATTAGGAGGATAATTACTGATGAAAAGATTGATAGCTCTGCTGCTCTGCATAGTGCTGACACTGTCCTGCGTGCCTGTGCTTACGGCCAGTGCCGCCAAAACGCCTGCAATCGGGGATCAGCTGATGGTCTCGGTGAATGACAGCCTGCGTATGCGCAGCGAACCCAACACCGACGCGAAGATCGTTACTACTCTCAAATCCGGTGCCATGGTCACGCTGAAGAGCGAATACGGCGAGTGGGTCAAGGTGACCTACAACGGGAAGACCGGATGGGTGGCTTCCCGTTATCTTAATAACCCCGCCGATTTCAGTACCGATCACGCCGCTATTCTCGCCAGGCTGGACGAGCTTCGGGTCAAGTTCCCCGAGGGCAAGTACTGGAACCATTACGGCTACGAGGAGAACACCAGTGCCTTCAACAAAGCCATGCCCGATACATGGACGGACACTCCCTGCCCCTCCAACGGACGGCACACCTCCACCGTGTGGTGCAACGGCCAGTGTGACGGCTGGGCCCGCAAGATCGGTCAGGATCTGTTCGGTGCTTCTACCTACACCAACAAGTGGGAGAAGAAGACCACCTTTGACGGTCTGTGCATAGGTGATGTTATCCGCTTCGGCAACTGGCACACTGTGGTGGTGACCGGATTTACTCAGGACAAGGAAGAAATCATCATCTCCGACTGCAACTGGAACTGCAACTGCAACATTGACTGGGACCGCAGATTTGGCCTGAGCGGATACAGCAACGGAGGCTTTTATGTGCTCCACTACAAGGGCAATACCCTCACCCGTGAGGCGATGCTGGGCGGAGTGAGCACCGAGCCTACGACCACCACTACCACCGCTGTGTCCATTACCACTGCGACAGCGGCTCCGACAACCGCCGCGACCACGACTACCACTACTACGACAACCACCACGACAACCACCACAACAACTACGACAACAACTACGACAACAACTACGACTACTACCACTATGCCGACCACCACTACCACCGCGCCCGGCTCGGCAGGCTCTCTCGTTAGCCGGATCGCCCGTCTGGGCGGTGAAAACCGATTCCAGACCGCGGCGAAGATCTCCGCCGAGGGATGGAGTCAGGCAAACACCGTGGTTATCGCCAGTTCGGCCGGTTTTGCCGATGCTCTGGCCGGCGTTCCTCTGGCCTACGCCCTCGACGCGCCCATCCTTCTGGTGGACGGCAAGACTCTCAGCTCGGATACCCTCAGGGAGATCAACCGCCTCGGAGCAAGCGAGGCCTATGTGCTGGGCGGCACAACCTCGGTAAGCGACAAGCTGGTAGATCAGCTGAGAGCCAACGGACTTTCCGTGAAAAGAATAAACGGCTCCGACCGCTTCAAGACCGCTGAGGCCATTGCCCGCACCATGAAGGAGCTTGGCGCGGTGAAATCTGACACGGTTTTCTTCACCAACGGATATAATTATCCCGACGCCCTGTCGGTCAGCGCTATTGCCGCGGCCAAGGGCAGCCCTATTCTGTATGCTCCCGCCAAGGGCAGCGTCAGCGGCGGCACCGCCGACTGCGTCAAGAGCCTCGGCGTGACAAGCGCTGTGGTGCTGGGCGGCAGCTCCGCGGTGGACGGCAACGTCTACAGCAGCATCCAGAAGCTGGGACTCAGCGTGTCCAGATGCGGCGGCAGCAACCGCTACGAGACCTCGCTAATGGTCTGCCGCAAGTTCGCCGGCGACTTCTCCGGTGGGGCTATCTGCTTTGCTACCGGCAAGAATTATCCCGACGCTCTGGCAGGCGGTGTTCTCGCTGCCAGAAAGGGCGCACCGGTGGTTCTGCTGGACAGCGGCGCCAATATTTCCAGCGTGCGCGACTTTGTCAGAGAGCTTTCTCCCGAGACGGCCTATGTCTTCGGCGGAACGGCGGTTGTTTCCGACCAGCTGATAAACAGCGTAGCATAAAACGAAATACTCGCGGCTGAAAGGAAAGGGGGCATAGCCATGCTCGACCTTGAGAACATCGGGAAATATCGCGAAAACAACCGCATCGAAGCCAAAAAGGCGGTGGGAGGCCTGCCGGAGAGCATCTGGGAGACCTATTCGGCCTTTGCCAACACCCTCGGCGGAGTCATTCTTCTGGGTGTGATCGAGGGGGAGGACGGCTCCTTTTCCAGCGTTGAGCTTCCCGACCCGGAGGGGCTGGCGGAGGAGTTTCTCCGTCTGGTGAACGACCCCGCCATCGTGAGCGACAATATCCTCGGAGAGGATCAGGTGCGGGTGGAGGAGTGCGGTGAGCACCGCATCGTCGTCATCGAGGTTCCGATGGCCGGGCAGCATCAGCGTCCGGTATACTGCGGAACCGATCCCTGCCGCGGCTCATACTTCCGCTGCGGAGAGGGCGATTACCGCTGGGATCCGGACGAAGTGCGCCGGATGCTGCGGAAGCGCTCCGAAGCGGAATAACCTAACCGTACACGTAAAAATCCGATCCTCCGGCAAACACGCCGGGGGATCGGAAAAAATTTTATCGGCCCTCTTTCCGTCGCGTGCGTCGGGCGGAAGGCCAACCCTGCAGAGGAAGAATTTATGTATAGGTCAAAGGGAAAAGGATGGCTGAGATACAGCGGCTTCATCCTCACCGACGCCATATGCCTTGCGGCGGCGCTGGTCATTTCTTATTACATCCGGCACGACAGCTTTTTGCTCTTTTCCGATGAGTTCTATCTGGCGCTGCTGGTGCTGTATCCGGTGTTTCACCTCGCGCTGGCACTGTTTTTCGGCGCCTACCGCAAGGTCATCACCCGGGGCTACTGGGTGGAATTCAAAGCGACTCTTGCTCACAATGCCCTCATTTTTCTGATGGTGATAATGTTTCTGTTCGTGAGCAAGCAGTCGGAAACCTACTCAAGAATCGTTATCTGCCTCACAGCGGTGCTGTCGTCGGTCTTTATGTACCTGTCCAGAATATGCCTTAAAAAGCTTGTTCTGCTGGTGCGCAGACTGATAAAGAAATCAGCTGTCCGCATTCTTATCCTCTCCGATTCCGGGCGAATTGAGAAAACGGTTCGGACGGCAACGGAGAACAATCTCCACACCTACAACATATGCGGTCTGATCGTGACGGACAAGGATATGACCGGCCGGCAGATCGGAGGCGTTCCGGTCGTGGCGTCGGTAGACACGTGGAAGGACTATGTCGTGTCGAATGTTGTGGACGAGGTGCTGGTTGATCTGGAAGATACGGTGAGCGCCGCCCAGTGCGTGGAGTATATCAACCTGATCGGCGCCACGGCTCACATGGTGCTGCCCATTGACGCGGTGATAGCGCCGTCAAAGACCGTGCAGGAGCTTAACGGCTTTACCGTAATTTCCTGCAGCCTCAATTCCGCCTCGCCCAGACAGCGCTTCCTCAAGAGGCTCATTGATATTGTCTTTGGATTGGTCGGCGCCGTCGCGGTTGTGATACTGACGGTGGTAATCGGCCCGCTGATCTTCCTCGAGGATCGAGGCCCCATCTTCTTTACCCAGAAGAGGGTGGGCAGAAACGGACGGGTGTTCAGGATAATCAAGTTCCGAACCATGTACACCGACGCCGAGCAGAGAAAGGCCTCGCTGGAAAAGGAAAACGAAATGTCCGGCCAGATATTCAAGATGAAAAATGATCCTCGGGTCACAAGGATCGGCCGCTTCCTCAGAAGAACCAGTATAGACGAGCTTCCGCAGGCGTTCAACATTCTTGCGGGAACCATGAGCGTAGTGGGCACCCGCCCGCCAACGCTGGACGAATTCATGCGCTACGAGCCCCACCACAAGGTTCGGCTGGGCATTGTTCCCGGACTGACCGGGCTGTGGCAGGTCAGCGGAAGAAGCAAGATCACCGATTTTGACGAAATCGTAAAGCTGGACGAGCAGTACATAAGCAAATGGAATCTGGGACTGGATCTTCGCATAATTCTCAAGACCATCGTCGTTGTTCTCCGGCGGGAGGGCGCGGAATAGCAAAAAAGAAATCGGACGCGGAAGTTGAAATCCGCGTCCGATTTTGGTTTTGAGGGGAGTTATTCGGTGTCGGAGGGTGCGTCGGGGGCTTCTTCCGACTGAGCCAGCCGCTCTTTTTCCGCAGCCTCCCGGCGTTTTTTCCAGTGCCTTCTGAAACGCAGGGCGTCCCGGTAGAGCATACGGAGAACCACCAGAGAGGGCACGCCCAGCAGCATTCCGGCAAAGCCGAACAGACCGCCGCCGAGGGTAATGGCCACGATGACCCAGAAGGGACCCACATCCAGAGACTCGCCCAGAATCTTCGGGTTGATTACATTGGCGTCCAGCTGCTGGAGCACCAACAGAATGATGGTGGCCGTAAGGGCAAGACCGAAGCCGCGGGAGAACAGGATGACCAGCACCACGCCCACGCCGCCGATGATGGGGCCGAAGTAGGGGATGATGTTGAACATACCGAACACGAAGCCCAGCAGCATCGGGCTGGGAGCACCCAGAATGGAAAGGGTGATGGTGGCCAGTACACTGACGATAACGCAGTCGGCGAACTGGGTGGTGAAATAGCGATAGATTATCGCGTTGGCCTTCTTGAGGTAATTGGACATGGAGCGGATGGTCTTATCCTTGAAGACCAGACTGGCCATGCGGCCGATGGCGGCGCAGATGGACTCCTTGTCCAGCAGCATATATACCGACACGAAGAGGCTGACGGCGATGTCGGCCACGGTGGAGCCGACGCTGCCGATGGACTCGATGTATTTGATAAGGGTGTCGACATTTATGCTGGCTATGAAATCCTTGACCCAGCCGATGAGGGTGTCACCGATGTCGAAGGTGGCAAGGAAGGGGAACTGCTCGGCGAGGCTGGCAAACCACTTCGAGCCGGACTCAATGTACTGGTCGGAGTTGGCGATAAGGCTTGTTATGCCGTTTACAAGGGACGGCACGATGGCGTACATGATAAGTACGACCGCCGCGATGAAAAGGATGTAGACCAGAGAAACGGACAGCCCTCGGGCGTGCTTACGGACAAAGGGGAGCTTTTTGACCCCTTTGAAGTACCGCTCGAAGAACATCATAGGCCGGTTGAGGAAAAACGCGATTACAAAAGCGGCGACGATCGGCCCCAGCAGAGAGATGAAGGAGCCCACCAGACCAAAGATGTCCGATATCCGGTCAAAGGATTTGTAAAGGACAATGGACGCCGCTACCAGCGAAAACCAGAACAGCCATTTTGTCCAAGTGCCCTGGGTGATTCGTCTTTTCACGCTGACCCTCCTGTCCGCAACTATGTTTCATCAGATTTCATAAATCAGCGCGCATAACGCCGACGTTTTCATATTTATTCAAGGTTGCCGGTGAGCAGCATCACCGCCGTAAGGGCGGCGAGAGGGGCGGTTTCGGTTCGCAGTATCCGCTTGCCGAGGGTCACGGGAATGGCTCCGGCGGCCTCAAGAGCCTGAGCCTCCTCGCTGGAGATGCCTCCCTCAGGGCCGATGAATATGCCTATATCGGAGCAGTCCTTACCCACGGCTCCGGCCAGCGGCTGGCCTCCCAGCTCGTAGCAGAAAAGGGCGCGGTCGTGCTCTTTTATCAGCTGGGGGAGCCGGGCAAAGTTTATCATCGGCTCGACCTGAGGTATGCGGCCTCGGCCGCACTGCTTTGCCGCCTCAAGGGCGCGGCGCTGCCACCGCTCCAGCTTTCGGGCGGCGGACTTGTCGTCGGGCCGGGCCACCGAGCGCTCGGTCAGCACCGGCACGATCCGGCTCACACCCAGCTCAACGGCTTTTTCTATCACTGTTTCCAGCTTGTCGCCCTTGGGATAGCCCTGATAGATCGTAACCCTGACCGAAGGCTCCGTGTCCGATTGCCGGCGCTCCAGCACTCTTACGAGCACGTCGGTCTCGCTGACCGATTCGATCACGCACAGGCAGTCGGTTCCCCGGGTGTCGCACAGAGTCAGCTCCTCGCCGGGCTTCATGCGAAGGGACCGGCCGATGTGCCGGGCGTCATCGCCGGTAACGGTCAGTCGGTCGCCTTCGATATCTTCGATAAAAAATCTCGGCACGGCGGTAATTACTCAGCCAGAGAGTCCACCAGACCGTTCAGCGCGGACTCGTTCATAATGCCACTGGAGCTGTGTCTGACCTCTCCGCCGCTGATGCCGATAATGCTGGGAACGTTCATGATGCCATAGCGCTCAGCCAGCTCGGGGCGCACATCGATATCTATTTTCACAAACTCGGCGCGCTCGCCGTTGGCGGCGGCCACGCGCTCGAAGATGGGAGCCAGCATCTTGCAGGGCGAGCACCACTCGCCGTAAAGATCGAGGATCACCGGCCGTCCGGCGGCGATCATTTCGTCCAGCTCCTGAACAGTGGGATTTATTATCATAGTTATCCTCCTGATGGGCGGCGGTTCACGCCGCGCGTGTCTTTTTTGCAGGGTCAGTTATGACCGGGTCAGCGCTGGCCGGCAAGGGTGTCGGCCTGATACTGAGCCATTTTGGCGTAGGCGGAGACCTTTTCGGGCTTCACATCCTTGCCGTGGAACTTCTTGGCCGCGGCCCATGCCTTTTTGAAGTCGGCGGAAACAACGCTTTCCACAAAGGCCTTCTGCTCGTCGCTCTCCACTACGGGCATGATGACCTGCATGATGATGGCCTTGGTGTCGAGGTCGCCGGTGGGGTAGATGCTGTTGACCAGCTCAAAGAAGGCGCGCTGCTTGGCCTTTTCGCCCTTGGCAAAGGTGTCCTTCAGAGCGACGGTGACGACCTCCTCGCAGAAGTGGCGGGGAAGCAGGCCCTCGTAATGGGACTTGTGGCGCAGAAGAGGCTCGCGGCACTCGGGCAGCACGGTGGCGATGCGGTTGACGAAAAAGACCGCGGAGCTTTCGTCGGAATCCTTGTCCTTCCGGCGCTTCTGGGCGGCGGAGTAGTTGACCGGCTTTCTGCTCTGGAGGGTATCGAGGAATTCGTTGGCCACGCTGGTGGTCAGGCGCATTTCGTCGCCGTCCTCGGGATCGAACAGATAGGTCTGGGTCTGGACAAAATCGCTGTCGGCGCATCCGGCCTCGCCGCGGCTGAGAACAAACTGCCTGGAGGCAGTGACATACTCAAGGCGAAGGGCGTCTGTTCCGTTTTCCATTATAGCGGTGAGGGCCTTGCCGGACTGGTTTTCCGATTTAAGCTCATAGGACTTCTCAGCGAGGCCTTCGAGCATCTTGTTTCTGACCGATTCAAAATATTGTTTCATTCTAATTTGTCCTTTGTGTTATTGTTGTCGGCCTGTGCAGGCGCACTACCGCATAATCATAGATATAATAACACTAATCGGCGGCGGATTCAATAATTACGGCGCACTAATTACGAAAAATTAATATTTGAGAGGCGGCCGCAAGGCGCTGTTTCGTGTCAAAAGGCCCTCTTTTGTCATACAATGTACCATCCACCGTCCGTGCCGCGACGGACAGCGAATCTGACAATTGAGGTGAGACCAAAGATGCCATGCGCACATTACGCCGATTATTTCCTCGGAGCAAACACGCCGCGGGGCTTTTGCTCCCTTTTTGACCAATCCTATGACCGGGCAGAGGGCTGGCGGGTCGTCATAATCAAGGGCGGCCCGGGCACCGGGAAATCCACCCTTATGCGTTCGGTGGCCCGGCACGCCATTGAGGCGGGACTGTTCACGGAACGAATCCACTGCTCCTCCGATCCTGAATCCCTTGACGCGGTGATAATCCCGTCCCTCAGGCGGGCGATATACGACGGTACCGCGCCCCATGTTCTTGAGCCATGCTGTCCCGGAGCCTGCGAGCGGCTGCTCGATCTGGGTACCGCGTGGAACGCCGAGCTGCTTTTCAGCCGTTCAGAGCGGATCGCTGAGCTCAGCGGCCAATGTTCTGCTTTGCACCGTCAGGCCACCCAGATGCTTGCCTGCGCCTCGGCCTTTCGCTCCCGCGTAACCGATCCGGCCTTTGCTGCCGCCGACCGGAAAAAGACTGCCCGCGCCGCGGAGAGACTGTGCGAGCGGTTTGGGCTTTCCCGCCGCTCATCTTCCCCGGGAACGATCTCCCGGAGGCTGGCCAGCGCGGTCACGCCTGAGGGAGTGATGACGGTTTCCCGGGACTACATTTCCTCCTTCGGGCGGGTAGTCCCCGTTCTCGACCGGGGAACGGCGGTCTCCGGTCTGCTGCTGGCCCAGCTTCGTGATCTGCTGGTTGAGCGCGGCTACAGCGTGACCGAGTGTCCCTGCTCGCTGGATCACAGCCTGCCGGAGCACCTGCTGCTGGCCGACGAGGACATATGCTTCACCACCCGGAACGACGCCCACGGAGGCAGCGACCGGATGGGCGGCGACGCCCGAGCCGTGCGCACCGACCGCTTTCTTCCCGAGGAGATGACCCGTGGCCGCCATCCCGAACGGGCCGCCGATATGCGGGAATACCAGAGGTTCATCCGGCAGGCGTCGGAATGTATGCGCCGGGCAAAGTCCGTGCATGACCGTCTGGAGGAATGCTACAGAGACGCCGTTGACTTTGAGGCCGTAAATGCCATGGGGGAGCAGGTCATCGACTGGATGATCGGATAACACCAACTCTGGGAAAACGCAGAGGCGCAGACTGTCGTCTGCGCCTCCGGCCTGTGCAGGCCTGACTTACTTCATGTTGTTCTCGTAGGACTGGATCATCTTCTTGACCATCTGGCCGCCGATGGAGCCGGCTTCCTTGCTGGTCAGGTGACCGTTGTAGCCCTGATTCAGGCTGACGCCTACTTCGTTGGCAGCTTCCATCTTGAAGCGGTTGAGGGCCTCGCGGGCTTCGGGAACGAGAGCGTTCTTGTTGTTGGACATGGTTGTTTCTCCTTTTTATAGTCGGATTTATTGTCGAATGAATTATTCGGTCTGGCAGACGCCGTGGGGGAACGGATGATTCCGACCGCCCTGTCCGAGGCGTTTTTCGCCCGGCTGACATTGCTCGGCTTTGTGTCTGCACGATTATTTTATGACGCCATGTCCGTGTTATGATTGGAATTGTGTGGATTTTTCGGCTTGTTTCGATCAAAAATGAAAAGCGGCCGGGATGCCGGTCCCAGCCGCTTAAAATCGTTGAAAATGTTTTTGGATCCGGTTCCGGCTTCAGCGAAGTCAGACGGATTTACGCCAGATGGCCCTTGTCCTCGATCACCTTGATGACCTGATCGACATACTTCTGGCAGATCTCGTCGGACTCGGCTTCCACCATTACGCGGATCAGAGGCTCGGTGCCGCTTTCGCGCACAAGGATTCTGCCAGTGTCTCCGAGAGCCTCGGCCACGGCCTTGACGGCGGCCTGCACATCGGGATCGTTCTGGGCCTCCGGCTTGCTCTTTACCCGGACGTTCTTGAGCACCTGAGGATAGAACACCACGGGAGCGGCCAGCTCGCTCATGGGCTTTTCCTTGGCCAGCATGACCTCCATGAGCTTGAGGGAGGTCAGAATGCCGTCGCCGGTGGTCTCGTACTTGGAGAAAATGGTGTGGCCGCTCTGCTCGCCGCCGAGGCGGTTGCCGGTTTGCACCATGTTTTCATAGACGTACTTGTCGCCCACCTTGGTCTTGTCGTACTCGATGCCAACCTTGTCCAGAGCCTTGTAGAGGCCGAAGTTGGACATGACCGTGGTGACGACCTTATTGTTGAGCAGCTTGCCGCGCTCCTTCATGTAAAGACCGTAGATGTAGAGCACGTGATCGCCGGTGACGACGTTGCCCTTTTCGTCCACGGCGAGGCAGCGGTCGGCGTCGCCGTCGTAGGCAAAGCCCACATCCAGCTGATTATCCAGCACAAACTTCTGCAGATGCTCAATGTGTGTGCAGCCGCAGTCGTTGTTGATGTTGAAGCCGTCGGGACGGTCGTTTATGACAAAAACCTTGGCGCCGAGAGCCTCAAACACGGCCTTGGCGATCTGCCAGGCGGAACCGTTGGAAACATCCAGTCCCACCTTGATATCCTTGAAGCTGTACTTGCTCATGGAGATCAGATGGCCGATGTAGCGGTTGCGGCCGGCGACATAGTCGACGGTGCGGCCGATGTCGTTTCTCTCAGCCACCGGCAGTTCCAGCTTGCCGTCAATGTAATCCTCGATCTTGAGGATTATATCCTCTTCCATCTTTTCGCCGCTGCCGTTGAGGATCTTGATTCCGTTGTCGTAATAGGGATTGTGGGATGCGGTTATCATAATGCCGCAGTCAAAATCATCCACCCGGGTGATAAAGGCCACGCTGGGGGTGGTGGTAACGTGCATGATATAGGCATCCGCTCCGCTGGCCATCAGGCCGGTGCAGAGGGCGTACTCGTACATATAAGAGCTTCTTCTGGTGTCTTTACCGATGACGACCTTGGCTTTTTTGCCCTGATTGACGCCGTAGTACCAGCCGAGGAAGCGGCCGATCTGGATGGCGTGCTCAAAGGTCAGGTTTTTGTTGGCCTCACCGCGGAAGCCGTCTGTGCCGAAATATTTTCCCATATTATCGATCCTCCTTGGGGGTGATTTCTCCGTTGTTCTTCCAGATGCAGTTCTCCGGAACAACGCCTCTTACGCAGGAGGTGGGGTAAATATTGCTGTGGCGGCCAACGACCGTTCCGGGATTGCACACGGCGTTGCAGCCCACCTCAACATAATCGCCCAGCATCGCGCCGAATTTCTTTATGCCGGTCTCGATGGTCTCGGTGCCGTTGCGGACGATGACAAGCTTCTTGTCGCTCTTCACGTTGCTGGTGATGCTTCCAGCGCCCATGTGAGAGTAATAGCCGAGGATGGAGTCACCCACATAGTTATAATGGGGAGTCTGAACGTGGTCGAACAGAATCACATTCTTCAGCTCCACGGAGTTGCCAACCACGCAGTCGGCGCCCACAAGGGCGGAGCCGCGGATGAAGGCGCAGTGGCGCACCTCGGTGTTGGGGCCGATGATGCAGGGAGCGCCCAGATAGGCCGAGGGGAACACCTTGGCGGTCTTGTGCACCCAGACATTCTCGGAAATCTCTTCGTAGTCCTCACCGAGGGTGGGACCGAGCTGCAGGATCAGGTCCTTGATGCCCTTGAGAGCCTCCCAGGGATAGGTGAACTGAGAGAGATAGTCTTTTGCGAGAGTATGGTCGAGATCATAGAGATCCTTGATAGTATACATTAAAGTCTTTCCCCTCTCTCGATGTCGAGGAAGTATTTGTAAGCGCCAACCGTCAGCTCGTCGCAGGCGGCCTCATCGCAGGCGATGATGGCGGGGTTGTGGTGCTGCAGAGCCGAGCAGGTCCACTTCTGGCTCACGGCGCCCTCAACGGTGGCGGCGAGGGCTCTTGCCTTGTTGTGGCCGTTGATGAGCACGAGAACTTCCTTGGAATCAAACACGGTACCCACGCCTACGGACAGAGCCTGAGCCGGGACGGCCTCGGGATCGTTGCCGAAGAAGCGGGAGTTGACGATTCGGGTGTCGGTGGTCAGGTCGCGCACGCCGGTGCGGGAATTCAGGGAAGTGAAGGGCTCGTTGAAGGCGATGTGGCCGTCAACTCCGATGCCGCCCATGAACAGGTCAATGCCGCCGTAGGAGGCAATCTTGGCTTCGTAGTCGGCGCACTCCTTTTCCGGGTCGTCAGTCATGCCGTTGAGAATGTTGATGTTTTCCGGCTTCATATCCACGAGGTGGTTGAAGAAATTGTCGTGCATGAAATACCAGTAGGACTGGTCATGCTCGTGGGGGAGGCCGAGGTATTCGTCCATGTTGAAGGTCACAACATTGGCGAAGGAAAGCTGACCGGCCTTGTTGAGCTTTACAAGCTCCTTATACACTCCGATAGGGGAGCTTCCGGTGGGAAGACCGAGAACGAAGGGGCGCTCTTCCTTGTGCCCGTTGATTCTGGCGGCGATATAATCCGCTGCCCATTTGCACATCTTGTCGTAGTTATCCTGAATAACAACACGCATAATTTGCTCTCTCTTTCTGCGGGATATTCCCGCTGCATTGCGTCTGAGAAGGATCGTTCTTCGTGTGGGAGCGACCGTTCCGGTTTATGTGCTTGCCGATGTTTATGCAACAGCCGCTATTCCGCATGACCTCGCGCTTTTCGGCTGTTTTGGATACAGAAAAAATCACCCTATTACTTTAAAGGATTAGCAAGGGATTGTCAATAAATTTGTTGTCTGTACATATTTTTTTTACATTGTCCTGCGGTTATTCTCACGCGGCTGCAAAATGATCCAGACCCGTTCAGCCCTCATTTATTCTATTGCCATGATAGCCCGGACAGAACCGAGGTTTTGCCGGGATTTGGCTGAGACTATCATGCCGCGGGCGGTTCCGTATGAGCCGTACGGATTATAGGCGGGAGAAATCGATAGGGATCATGACTCTTTTGGTTCCGGAAACAGAAGAGCCTTGCGGCGGCTCCTGCGGTACATCTCGTGATCGGGGCAGCTGATGCCGGTAAGCAAGAAGTTATCGTCGTAGGCGGTGATAAGTATTTGCGTGTCGTCCAGCGCCAGCCGAAGGTGATTTGTTCTCGGAGCGTCGTCCGGGAATGGCTCGTCAAAGCCGATATATCTTATGTGTTCGCCCGGAGACGGCCGGATTTGCTTTGAGTAGAGTTCATGGCTGTATTCCGAAAGCGATTCCGCCGAAAGCTCCGTCACTCCAAGACAGGATCGCTGCGAGGACAGGCGATATAAACGGTTCTGACCAAAGCAGAGGATAATACTTTCACTCTCACAAAGGTCGTCGTCCAGAAACCATCTTTTCTTGTCCGAAAGGGCGATATACTGGATCTCATTTGCCTTAAGGTCGCGCGCAAGCCGCTCGTGCTCTGTGTCAAAAACACATGGCGTGTGACCTTGGTTCCAGTCATCCAGCACGCCGCTGATGGTGTCCGCAAGTGTGGCGGCGTGACATACCGAGCACCGCGCGACATATTCATCGGGTATTACTCCTTCGGTCAACAGCTCGCCTCTGCCGCCGCAGGAGCATTGGCGGCGCAGCAGATGACCGCAGGCGGCTACCGGCTGTGCTCCGTACTCTCTGTTTATGGTGTACTCAAAGGCGTCCCAGCCGCTTTGATCGTAGACGCACAGCTCCATCGGGAAATCGTCGAAGGTCAGAGCATATCGCTCCGTGCAGTCCAAGGAATCATCCCGCTCCATCGCGGTTACACCGACCAGCCGCTGGCCGGGAAAAACGACGGTTTCATAGGACGGCCACGGTGAGGTCTCGTCGTCATACTCCCACTCCTCGTCGGGAAAAACGAAGTCTCTGCCCTCACCGGGAAGGGCGGTTTTGTCGTCGTATATCCTGACACCGTCCGGCCCGATGGTAATATATCGGCTCGCGGTTTCCAGCACCATCCAGCGCCCGGCCGTGGTGTGGTATTCGAGGCGGTGGGTGATGTGCAGTTCGTTTCCGCACCATTCGCGTTCGTAAGCCTCGATGGTGTACATATAAAACGCCCGCGTGATAGGTTCGTCACAAAGCATGATCGTCCTCCTTTTTTGGAGTTTTTATCCCTCTTAATTATATCGACTATTCGCGTTATTTCAACTGCGCGCCCGGTGTGGACGGTTTATGCTTCCCTCGGCAGCGTTTCGGAATACAGTGCTATTCGTGCGGCACGCGGCAAAACCCGCCGATATTGACGAACCGACATTAATCTGCTAACATATTATATTATACGCACACAGCGAAAAAGACGAAAAAAGCATAGAAAATTTTGCCTCAGCAGCTGAAAACGGGAGGTTGTTTATAAATGAAGAATCTTAAAATCGCGGTCGCGGGCACCGGCTATGTGGGTCTGTCCATCGCCACCCTGCTTGCCCAGAACCACAGAGTTTACGCCGTGGATATCATCCCGGAAAAGGTGGAGATGATAAACCGCAGAGAGTCTCCCATTCAGGATGAGTACATTGAAAAATTCTTTGCGGAAAAGGAGCTGGATCTGACCGCCACCCTTGACGCGGAGGAGGCTTATTCCGACGCTGATTTTGTGGTCATCTGCGCGCCGACCAACTACGACTCCAAAAAGAATTTCTTTGACACCAGCGCCGTGGAATCGGTCATCCGGCAGGTTATGGAGTACAATCCAAACGCCGTGATGGTGATAAAATCCACCATTCCGGTGGGCTTCACCGCCGGCGTCAGAGAGAAGTACGGCTGCCGGCGCATCCTCTTCAGCCCGGAATTTCTCCGGGAATCCAAGGCTCTTTACGACAATCTTTACCCCAGCCGCATCATAGTGGGCACCGACACGGAGGACGAGGAGCTTACCGCCGCCGCGCGCACCTTTGCCGCCCTCCTGCAGGAGGGAGCGGTCAAGGAGGATATAGACACCCTCTTCATGGGATACACCGAAGCCGAGGCGGTCAAGCTGTTTGCCAATACCTACCTCGCCCTGAGAGTCAGCTTCTTCAATGAGCTGGACACCTACGCCGAGATGAAGGGGCTGGACACTCGCCAGATCATCGAGGGCGTGTGCCTTGATCCCCGCATCGGCGGCCACTACAACAATCCCAGCTTCGGCTACGGCGGCTACTGCCTGCCCAAGGACACCAAGCAGCTGCTGGCAAACTATCAGGATGTGCCGGAAAATCTGATCGAGGCCATTGTTCAGTCCAACCGGACGAGAAAGGACTTCATCGCCGACCGCGTCCTCGAGATGGCCGGCGCGTACACGGGCAGTGAAGCGTGGAACGCCGACAAGGAGAAGGAAGTGGTTGTGGGCGTATACCGCCTGACCATGAAGTGCAACTCGGATAACTTCCGCCAGAGCTCCATTCAGGGCGTAATGAAGCGCATCAAGGCCAAGGGCGCCACGGTCATAATCTACGAACCCACGCTCCGGGACGGCGAGACCTTCTTCGGCTCCCTTGTGGTCAACGATCTGGAAAAGTTCAAGGCAATGAGCAAGGCCATCATCGCCAACCGCTACGACATCTGCCTTGACGATGTGAGCGAAAAGGTATACACCAGAGATATTTTCCGCAGGGACTGATTCCCGGCGGCAGAAAAAAAGACGGGCTTCCGCGAAGGACAAAATTCGCGGAAGCCCGTTATTTTTATTTGTTCTCCGCTTCGTATTCGAGTATCTTGCGGAACTGGGTCTCGTAAAGCTCGCGGTAGATGCCGCCGTCGGCCAGCAGCTGCTCGTGGCTGCCCTGCTCGGCGATGACGCCGTCCTTGACCACAAGGATGCGGTCGGCCTTGAGGATGGTGGAGAGGCGGTGAGCGATGACGATGCTGGTGCGGCCCTCCATCAGCACCTCGAGGGCGTCCTGAATGGCGTTTTCCGAAATGGAATCAAGGGCGGAGGTGGCCTCATCGAGGATGAGGATATCCGGATTCTTGAGAATGACACGGGCGATGGACAGGCGCTGCTTTTCGCCGCCGGACAGCTCCAGTCCCCGGTTGCCCACGACGGTGTCGTAGCCGTCGGGCTGGGAGACGATGAAGTCGTGGATGCTGGCGGTGCGGCAGGCCTCCTCGATCTCCTCCTGAGTGGCGTCGTCCTTGGCGTAGAGGAGATTGTCGCGGATGGTGCCGTTGAAGAGATATGTATCCTGAGTGACCACGCCGATGCTCTGGCGCAGGTAGGTCAGGTCAAAGTCGCGCACATCCACGCCGCCCACGGTCACCTTGCCGCCGCACACATCATAAAGGCGGGGAATAAGGTTGACAACGGTGGATTTTCCCGAGCCGGAGGGACCGACGATGGCAAACATCTGTCCTCCGGGGACGGTGAAGTCGATGTCGGTCAGCAGGGGAACATCGGGCAGGTAGGAGAAGCTGACATGGTCAAAGTCGATATCGGCCTGCGCGACCTCGGGACGGGCGCCGTTTTCCTTGGATACAATGGTGTTTTCCTTGTCGAAGTAGTCGAATATACGGGTGAACAGAGCCAGCGAGCGGGTGAAGTCCACCTGAATATTCAGCAGCGACTGCACCGGGCGATAGAGGCGGTTTATCAGCGCCACAGTGGCGGTGATAACACCCACAGTCAGCGTGGGATCGGTCTTTGTGATGATGAAATAGCCGCCGGCAAAGTAGATGAGCAGCGGGCCAAGCTGGGTGAACATACCCATGATGACCTGGAACCACTTGCCGCTGCGCTGCTCCTTGAGGGCCAGCTGAGTGACCTCCTCGTTGACGTCCACAAAGCGCTCGTATTCCTTTTCCTCACGGGTGAAGAGCTTGACCAGCAGCGAGCCGCTGACGCTCAGAGTCTCGTTGATGAGCTGGTTCATCTCGTCGTTCTTGGCCTGACTTTCGGTCAGCAGCTTCCAGCGGGTGCGGCCCACCTGCTTGGTGGGCAGGATAAGCAGAGGAATGACAACAATGCCCACAATGGCCAGCTTCCAGCTCATGGAGAACAGAGCCACGAGAGTGGTGACCACGGTGGCGATGTTGCTCACGATGCTGGCCAGCGTGCCGGAAATCACCGAGCTGACGCCGCTGATGTCGGTGTTCATGCGGGTAATGATGTCGCCCTGCTTTTCCGAGGTGAAGAAGGAGTGGGGCATTCGCTGGAGATGATCGTACATCTGGTTCTTCATGTCGAAGATGATGCGCTGGGATATCCACGCGTTGATGTAGTTTTCCAGCACGCCAATGACCTGAGAGACCACAAGGGTGGCAAAGGCCATGAGCAGCAGCTGTATCAGCAGCTTCAGATCGGTGCCCACAAGGGCCTCGTCCACCACCCGTCCGGTGATTATGGAGGGCAGCAGGCCGATTCCCGCCGAGAGCAGGATGGCCACAAAAACGAAAACGAACTGCAGCCAGTAGGGCTTGAGATAGCTCAGTATCCTGAGCAGCAGACCCTTGGTGACTTTTGGCATATTGGCTTTTTCCTCGTCGGTAAGAAAACCGCGCGGCCCGAAGGCTCGACCCATTCCGGGAGGCATAGCGTCACGACCTTTCCTTTGTGTGAGTGATTTGTGTGAAACCATTATATCACGGATAGGGCGCGGAGAAAACGGCGTCGGTGGGCTTCACGAAAAAAACACAAAGTGGAGTGAAGACTGGACGCGAAAAAAAGACCCGATCCGAAGATCGAGTCTTTTTGGTGGAGCGTAACAAGCAATATCCGAACCGTTAATATCTCCTGTGTCTAAGCGGGTTAGGTGGACGGTGTAACAAGTGGGTTATTTTTCGCCGGAAGTGGGCATTTTTGTTGAGGTGCCGCTTGTAACGAGGAATTGCCGTCCACCTAACCAGCAAAGTGGAAATTGAAATGGATTAATCTGTACGATTCTGTTGATTGCTGTCTATAGGTATGGTATAATTCAATGCAAAAAGAATAGAGCGACAAATTTGAATTTTACGGAGGTATCATATGAATTTATTTATCAACAAAATTATAAGTAGCATATTGCAAATTATTTTGTTTTCGATTATTCCATTTATTTGGTGGCTTGCAACTGCAAGAAAAAAACAAAAATTTGCAGAGTGGATAGGTTTGAAGAAAATTGAGGGAGGTAAGAAAACATTAACTGCAATTATTATTGTATCCATTGCATTTTTGATTTCAGGAGCACTCACTCTATATTTGATTAGAGAGATTGAAACGGCGACTTCTGAATTCACAGGACTTGGAGTCGTGGCAATTCCGGCAATAGTTGTTTATGCAACTTTTAATACTGCATTTCCAGAGGAACTTTTATTTAGAGGTTTCTTATTGAAGAGATTGGCGAATAAGTTTGGATTTAATATAGCGAATATCATTCAAGCATTATTATTTGGGTTGTTACATGGAATAATGTTTTTTATGCTCGTAGGAATAGTAAAAACCATTTTGATAATTGCGTTTACTGGTGTCATTGCATGGTTTATGGGCTATATCAATGAAAAGTACTCGAATGGTTCAATGATTCCGAGTTGGATTATACATACTATTTCGAATTTGTTTTCTGGTATTTGTGCTGCATTTTTGATTATTTAAAATTGATTATCGCTCGAAAATTTCAGTTTTATGTAGAATTTACTCATTTGCTTTATTTATAAAGAACAGAGCGGCAGGGTGGAATAGCCTTGCCGCTCCATTCTTTGAGTTCTTTGTCTACGATTTGATATAAACAACAAATCCGAACCCATCGCCAATCGGCATCAGGTTCGGATTTGCTTGTTGTGGTGGACGCTAACGGAATCGAACCGCTGACCTACTGCACGTCAAGCAGTTGCTCTACCAGCTGAGCTAAGCGTCCATGCGCTTAATGCTTAGATATAATAGCACATTGATTCCGGCTTGTCAAGCATTTTTTTCAGATTTTACAAAGAATCCTTCACTTCTGCCAAAATCGGCGAAAAACGCCGCTACCGGTCAGACTAAGAGATCGGCACCGCGTCAATTATCACTTCTCCCACGGGACGCCGGAGGGACAGCAGGATCAGAAAAACAAGGGCACAGTAGACCAGAGCGGCGATCTTGTGCCAGCGCGCGGCAAGGCCGCTGGTGCAGATGCAGAACGCGCCCACAGGAGGAAACAGCAGGAGCATTGCGGCCATCTGCCACGGCTTCAGCTCACCGAACATGATATCCTTCTCCCTTTCCGAAACAGAATACAGGAGAATAATATCATATTATAGGCGTCAATGTGGAAAATGTGCGAAAAATTCACTTTCCACGGGTCAACTTATCGGCTTTTTGAAGTTCAGCTGCCGGCGG